>NZ_JBSFPX010000090.1:0-27948 GCF_053588415.1 Mycobacterium sp. NPDC003449 | reverse complement strand
CCCCACCCCACTTAACAACCAGCACCCGCCAAACGAGATGCAGAACGCTGGGACTGGAGGACCGACGTGCGCACTGCCGATCCCCCCCCCGCCGCCGGCCGCCGCGGCGGCCGCGGCGAAGTCGTGCCCGTCCGAGCGGGCCCCCGGCAGGGCCAGGAATAGCCCGCCCGGTCCGATGGCGCGCGAATCGAATTCGACGGTGCCGGTGACCCGGGTCGCCTCGGCCTGCTCCGGCGTGATGTCGGCGAGTTCACCGCCGACGATCTCGGCGATCCTCGCCACGCTCAGCTCGATCATGCGTCCGGCCCCCCCGGCCCGCTCAGCGCCTCCAGCGCGGCGGCCAACTCGTCGCGGTCGTCGAACGGCCGGGTCCGGCCACCGCTGGTCTGTCCCGTCTCGTGGCCCTTGCCCGCGACCAGCACGATGTCGCCGGGTCCGGCCCAGGCCACGGCGTAGTCGATCGCGGCGCGCCGATCGGCGAATTCGGCCACCTCGGCGTCGCCCCCCGCCGCGCCTGCCGCGATCGCGGCCCGGATCGCGGCCGGATCCTCATCGCGCGGGTTGTCGTCGGTGATGACCACCAGATCGGCGAGCTCGGCGGCCACCCGGCCCATCGGCTCCCGCTTACCCGCGTCGCGGTTGCCGCCTGCCCCGAACACCACGGCGAGCCGGCCCGTCCCCGTCGCTGCGCTCGCCCTGGCACCTTCCCCCGTCGCTGCGCTCGCCTTGAGGGTCTCCAGCACCGCCCGCAGCGCACCCGGCTTGTGCGCATAGTCGACCACCGCGAGGAAATCCTGGCCGCGGTCGACGGTCTGCAGCCGCCCCGGCACCGTGGCCGCGGGCAGACCGGGCGCCGCCTGCTCCGGTGACACCCCGACCGCGTCCAGCAGGGCCACCGCCAGCGCCGCGTTGGCCACGTTGTAGGCACCGGGCAACCCGATCCCCAGTTCGTGGTGCACGCCCGCCGGATCGCACAGCGTGAACGTCTGGGTACCGGACGGATCGGCCACGATCCCCTGCACCCGCCAATCGGCGCCGGATCCCGAGGAACTCACCGTCACCACCGGCTCCGCCGCCCGCGCCGCCATCGCGGCGCCCGCCTCGTCGTCGACACAGATCACCGCGGCCAGTGCGCGATTCGGCGACTGCGGATCGAACAGCCGGGCCTTGGCCTCGAAATAGTCCGCCATGGTCGGGTGGAAGTCGAGGTGGTCGCGGGACAGGTTGGTGAATCCGCCGACCGCGAACCGCACACCGTCGACCCGGCCCTGCACCAACGCGTGGCTGGACACCTCCATCACCACGGTGTCGACCCCGCGCTCGACCATGACGGCCAGCAGGGCCTGCAGATCCGGGGCCTCGGGCGTGGTCAGCGCGCTGGGCAGATCGCCGCCGTCGATGCGGACGCCGACCGTGCCGATCAGGCCCGCCACCCGGCCCGCCGCCCGCAGCCCCGCCTCCGCCAGATAGGTCGTGGTGGTCTTGCCCGAGGTCCCGGTCACCCCGATGACCTGCAGCCGATCCGTCGGCCTGCCGTACACCACGGCGGCCAGCTCACCCAGCACCGACCGCGGCTGCGGATGGACCAGCACCGGGACGCCGATCCGGCCGGCCAGCTGCGCCGCACCGGCCGGGTCGGTGAACACCGCCACCGCACCCCGCGCCACGGCGTCGGCGGCGTAGCGGGCCCCGTGCGCGGACGAACCGGGCAGCGCCGCGAACAGATCGCCCGCGACGGCGTCCTGGCCGCGCAGCGTCACGCCCGTGACCTCCACATCGGCGGCGGCGGAGTGCTCGGAACCGGCGGACGGCACCGCCCCGACGTGTGCGGCCAGTGATCGCAGGCGGGGGTGATGGCCGGCGGGACGGCTGGGACGCGGCTTCATGGCCATGCCACAGTACCCACCGGCCCGATGACCGCCGTCAGGTCGCCTGCAGTGTCAGGGGCGGGCCCGGGTCCGGCGACAGCGGCACGTTCTTACGCTGCAGCAACCACGACGCGATGTTGTGGAACAACGGCGCGGCCGAGGAGCCCGGCGATCCGTCCGCCGCCCGCTGCGGGGCGTCCATCATGATGCCGACGACGTAGCGGGGATCGTTGGCGGGCGCCATCCCGGCGAACGTGATCCAGTAGACGTCGTTGTAGTAGCAGCCGCAGGCCGGGTTGATCTGCTGCGCGGTCCCGGTCTTGCCGGCGATCTGGTATCCGTCGACGGCCGCCTGCGGACCGGTGCCCTGCTGGGTACCCATCGGGTCGTGCTGCACGATGGCGCGGAACATGTTTCGTACCGTCTGCGCCGTCTCGGGCTTGACCACCCGGATCCCCTCGGGCCGAGGCTCCTCGGTGCGGGTGCCATCGGATCCGATGGTGGCCTTGAGGATTCGCGGCGGAATCCGAACGCCGTCGTTGGCGATAGCCTGGTACATCGCCGTCATCTGCAGCAGGGTCATCGAAAGGCCCTGTCCGATAGGCAGGTTCGCGAACGAGCTGCCCGACCACTGATCGATGGGCGGCACCAGTCCCGAGCTCTCGCCGGGCAGGCCGACGCCGGTGCGCTGGCCGAGCCCGAAGCGGCGGACCATATCGTAGAACCGCTGCGGCCCAATACGCTGGGCCAGCATCAGGGTGCCGACGTTCGACGACTTACCGAACACCCCCGTGGTGGTGTAGGGCATGACGCCGTGGTTCCAGGCGTCATTGACGGTGACCCCACCCATGTCGATCGAGCCGGGCACCTGCAGCACCTCGTCGGGATTCGACAGCCCGTACTCGATCGCCGCCGACGCGGTGATGATCTTGTTCACCGAGCCGGGTTCGAACGGTGAGGACACCGGCAGATTGCCCATCTGCCTGCTCTCCTGACGGCCGATGTCCTGACTCGGGTCGAACGTGTTGTCATTCGACATCGCCAGCACTTCACCGGTTTTCGAGTCGAGCACCACCGCGGAGACGTTCTTGGCCCCGGATGCGTCCTTGGCCTGCTGAACCTGTTGCTGCACGTAGTACTGGATGTCGTCGTCGATGGTGAGCTGCACGGTGGAACCATCGACCGCATCGTGGCGGTTGCGGTAACTGCCGGGGATCACCACACCGTCGGAGCCGCGGTCGTAGGTGACCGAGCCGTCCGAACCGGCCAGCGACGCATCCATCGAATCCTCGAGTCCGAGCAGACCGTGCCCGTCCCAGTCGATTCCGCCGACGATGTTGGCCGCCAGCGAGCCGCCCGGATACTGGCGCAGATCCTGGCGCTCGGAACCGACCTCGGGAAACTTCTCGGTGATGGCGTCGGCGACCGCGGGGTCGACCGCGCGGGCCAGGTACACGAACGACTCGTTGCCGCGCAGCTTCTTCTCCACGGTCTTGGCGTTGGGCTTGTTGTCGAGCCGGGCCGCCACTTCCTTGGCGATTTGGGTCAGCCTGCGGTCCGGATCGGGCGCCTCCGGCGATTTGGCCCTGGCCTCGGCGAGCTGTTTGCGGACCCGCAACGGCTGGAAGGTCAGCGCCCTGGCCTCGATGGTGAAGGCGAGCTTGTTGTCGTTGCGGTCGACGATGCTGCCGCGCATCGCCGGGTCGACGTCGGTGACCTTGAGCTGACTGGCCGCCTCGGCACGCAGCCCGGCCGCCCTCGGCACCTGCAACATGAACAGCTGCACGGCCGCGATGGCCAGCACCACGAAGATCACCAAGTTCCCGGTGCGGTGCCGGAACATGAACGATGCACTGCCCAAACCGATGTCGGCCGCAACACGGGTACGCCGGACCCGCGCCGAGCGGGGCTGGCCGGCCGGAACCTTCTTCGACGCCGGGTTCTGTCCCGGACGACGACCGTCGCGGCGGCTCATGCGGCGGGCCCGGGAGCGGGCCCGACGGCCGGGCTGAACTGTTCGACGGCGGCCACCGGGCCTGCGGGGATCGGCACCCCCGCCGTGGGCAGGTGCACCGGGTCGGACGGCCCCACCGGAGCCGGAGCCGGAGCCGCGGGCTCGGGCGGTGCGGGTTGCAGTACCTCCGGTGCCTCCGGTGCCTGGGCTGCGGGCGCCTGGGCTGCGGGCGCCTGGGGTGCGGGTGCCTCGGGTAGCGGCACCGCGGGGGCCTGCGGCGCGGGCTCGCCGGGGGCCGGTGCGGCGGCCGCGGGATCCGCCGGGCCGACCGTGGCGGCCATCGGCACCGGGCCGGGCGCCTGCGGCGTCGCGCCAGCCACGCCGTGCCGGCCCTGCGGTGCCGTCCCCGGCAGCTGACGGGTCTGCGGCATCCGTACCGTGAGTTCACGAGGATCGACGACGCGTGGCGCGGGCCGTGGCCGTGGTGGCGGCGGCGGTGCGGGCCGGGCCTCCGGCAGCGGCATGTTCAGCGGCGGTGGCGGGACGCCTTCGGCCGGTTTGGGTGTGCCGACCACGGTCCAGTTTCCGGTCGGATCCTGAACCAGGTGCGCGGTGTCACGCGACGGGATCATCCCGAGGTTGCGGGCGGCCTCGGCCAACGCCGGCGCGGCCTGGGCCTCCAACACATCGCGCTCCAGCGCCTCTTTCTGCTGCATCAGGTTCTGGTTGGTCTGCCTGGCATGCCCCAGCCGATAGGAGCGCTCGGCCGAGCCGGTCGAAAGCCACAGGGTGACACCGAGACCGACGCCGAGCGCCGCGATCACCAGCACCACGAACGGAACCCTGGCGATCAGCTCGCGCGGGTTCAGTTCGACCTCGGCCAGCCGAACCAGCCGGGCCGCAAGACGTTCGCGAAGCGGAGGTCGTACAACCTTGGGCGCCTTGGCCTTGCGCGCCTTGGCCCGTGCCTTGGCCTGGCTCGCACTCTTGGGCCGGGCGGGTCCGCGCCGCGGCCGCTGGATGGGGCCGGTGGCCGGCGCCGACCGCGCCGGGCGCTGATCGGGTGTCGGCCTGCGCTTGCGCGGCGGCGCCTCGCTGCCCCGCCGCGCGTTGGCGCGGGCGGGCTGGCGCCCCTTGCGCCTGCGGTCCGCGTCACGCCCCTGCTGCGGTCGCTTCACCTTCATCAGTTCCCCCTTCCCCCAACTTTTTCCAGTGCCCGCAGCCGCACCGGGGCACTGCGGGGATTACGTTCGATCTCCTTTTCGGTGGCGCGTTCGGCACCGCGGGTAACGGCCACGAACTCGGGTTCGTGGCCGGGCAGTTCGATGGGCAGCCCTGGCGGGGTCCGCGATGCGGTGGCGGTGGCGAAGACCTGTTTGACGATGCGGTCCTCCAGCGACTGATAGGCCATCACCGCGATGCGCCCGCCCTGGCGCAGAGCCGCCAGGGCGGCCGGAAGGGCGGCGCGCAGCGAGTCCAGCTCGCCGTTGACGGCGATGCGCAATGCCTGGAACGTGCGTTTGGCCGGATGTCCCCCGGTGCGGCGGGCCGGGGCCGGGATCGCCTCGTAGAGCAACTCGACCAGCTCCCCGGTCGTGGCGAAGGGACGCTCTGCGCGCCGCCTGACGACCTTGTCCGCGATCCGGCCGGCGAAGCGTTCCTCGCCGAAATCGCGCAGCACCCTGGCCAGCGCCTTCGCGTCATAGGTGTTGAGGATCTCGGCCGCGGTCAACCGGGCGTCGGGATCCATCCGCATGTCCAGCGGCGCGTCGGCGGAGTATGAGAAGCCCCGCTCGGTCTGGTCGAGTTGCATCGAGGACACCCCGAGGTCGAACAGCACGCCGTCGACCTGCCCGACGCCCGAATCGGCCAGGGCCGAGGGGATTCCGTCGTAGCGGGTGCGGACCAGGGACACCCGGTCGCCGAACGGGGCCAGCCGGGCGCCCGCGATGGCCAGGGCGTTCGGGTCGCGGTCGAGGCCGATCAGCCGCAGCCCGGGGAGGTCGGTGAGAAAGCGCTCGGAATGTCCGCCCGCACCGAGCGTGGCGTCGATGAGCACCGCCCCGGACCCGTCGTCGCCGTGGCGGGTCAACGCGGGCCGCAGCAATGCGAGGCAACGATCGAGCAGGACCGGGATATGTCCGTGATCGGGATCCGAAGCCACTTCACCACCTCCCGTTGGTACAGCCCCTGCAACGAGGTCTCTGTCCGAATCTGTGGACCTGGCGTTGGGGAAGTACGCCAGGGCCGATTCGGGCAGAGGCCGCGCTGCACGGGCTATGTCCAGGCCGCGCGCCGGATCACCGGCCGTGTCAGTCGCCGCATCAGATGATGTCGCGCAGAGTTTCATCGGTGGCCGCGGAGAAGTTCTCTTCGTGGGTCTGCTGGTACTCCTGCCAGGCTTGGGCGTCCCAGATCTCCAGGTAGTCGACCGAACCGATCACCACGCATTCCTTGGACAGGTTGGCGTAGCGGCGGTGGTCGGTCGACAGGGTGATCCGGCCCTGCGCATCGGGGTGCTGCTCGTCGGTTGCCGCGGCCAGGTTGCGCAGGAATGCGCGCGCCTCCGGATTGCTGCGCGATGCCTGCGAGGCACGCCTGGCCAGCTTCTCGAACTCGTCCCTCGGGTACACGGCCAGGCTGTGATCTTGACTTTTGGTGACCATCAACCCTCCTGCCAGTGCATCGCGGAACTTGGCGGGCAACGTGAGCCGCCCCTTGTCGTCGAGCTTGGGCGTGTAGGTACCCAGAAACATCTGGCCACCTCCCGCCACCCGGTTCGGATCCCGAGTCGCTTCGCCTGCTGCCCTCCGAACGGGGCTCCGGTTTCCCCGTTGGCCGCCACTTTACCCCACGATCCCCCACTTTGCTCCATTTGATGCCGGAAGTTGCGCCCTTCTCCCCACATTTGCCCCCCGCAGCCCACGCGAAGCGCCGTCACGGGCGCGATCTGGAGCGGCATCGATCCGAAAACCGCAGGTCGGCGCCATCCAACGACGGGTGGGGCGTGGTGGGGGAAGTGGGGCGGTCCGGTTCGGCCCGAGCCCGGTGACCGCACCCAACCAGTGCGCTGGGCGCCGTTACCGGCGTGTCGTACCGGGCGCCCGGAACCGGGACCGGGACAAAAAAAGGGGTAGCCCGTCGTGGGCTACCCCGGAACCGTCCGAGCGACTATTCGTCGAAGCGGCGGCGGAAACGATCCTCCATGCGGTTGGTGAACGACCCGCCACCCCGCTGACGGCGCTGCCGTGGTTGTGGCTTGTCTCCCGGTGTGGTGGCGCGGTCGCGTCCGTTGACCCGCGGACCGGTGATCGCAAACACGACACCGCCGAACATCACCACGAAACCGATGACCGACAGCACAGGGAAGCCGCCGATCATGGTGGCCTTGACGGCAACGCCGACAACCAGCATCGCCAGGCCCACGATGAACAGCAGCGCGCCTTGAAGCCTGCGGCGCGCCGACGGCGCGCGTAGAGTCCCACCCCGGACGCTGGAAGCGAATTTGGGGTCCTCGGCATAGAGCGCGCTCTCGATCTGGTCGAGCATGCGCTGCTCATGATCGGAGAGTGGCATTCGTCCCTCCTAGTTGCCGGCGGGTAGGCCGTCGCGTCGTCAAAAACCGGGTATGCCCGCTAACACGGGCACCTAACACTCAATGATACGAGGTCGATCCGAGCCGTACCACCTTGTTCGCTCTCGATTGTAGGCGTTCGCGTGCGGGTGGGATGGACCGGCTCACCTCCGGATAATTGCGCAGATAATGAGTTCCGGGAACCCACCCACGGACACCGAGCGCTCGGGGAAGGCAACGGCATTGGCGGCATTGGCGACCTATCTCATCGATCTGTCGCCCGAAGACATGCAACGCAGGCTCCCCGATGCGCTGCGGGTCTACGTCGAGGCGATGCGCTACCCCCGCGGCACCGAACAACAACGCGCAGGCCTGTGGCTTGAGCACACCCGACGTGCCGGCTGGAAGGCCGTCGCAGCAATCGAGGTGGCGGATTCGGATTCCGCCCCCAACAGCGACGATGTGCGCGACGCCGCGCTGGTCGGGATCGCCTACGGCTATTGCGGCGCCCCCGATCAGTGGTGGCAGCAACAGGTGATCGCCGGCCTGCGCCGGATCGGGGCCGACCCGGCCCGCATCGCCGACCTGATGGCC
This sequence comes from Mycobacterium sp. NPDC003449, assembly GCF_053588415.1. Taxonomy (NCBI): domain Bacteria; kingdom Bacillati; phylum Actinomycetota; class Actinomycetes; order Mycobacteriales; family Mycobacteriaceae; genus Mycobacterium; species Mycobacterium sp. NPDC003449. The sequence continues at coordinate 19,958 of NZ_JBSFPX010000090.1, read as the reverse complement.
AGCTACTTCGAACTCACCGAACTGCACATCGATCCCGGCGCGCAGGGTCGCGGTCTCGGCGAGGCATTGGCCCGCCGGCTGCTCGCCGGGCGTGGCGAATCTCACGTCCTGCTGTCGACCCCGGAGATCAACGGTGAGGCAAACCGGGCCTGGCGGTTGTACCGGCGCCTCGGTTTCACCGATGTGATCCGTGGCTACCACTTCGCCGGCGATCCCCGACCGTTCGCCATTCTGGGGCGCGCCCTCCCGCTGTAGTCGCCGTTGGGTCGATCCGGGGCCCGCCGATCTGGCACGATGCTCAGCGTGCGCGTCCGAGGCCCCAGCCGCAGCAGCCGTCGCCGACTGCTCGCGCTGGCGATGTTGCTGTTGATCCTGCCGTTGGCGGTGGGGTGTGTCCGGGTCCGGGCATCCATCACGGTGTCGCCCGACGACCGGGTCTCCGGTCAGATCATCGCCGCGGCCAAACCCCGCGACGCCGACGACAAGGGCCCGCAGCTGCTCAACAACCTGCCGTTCGCCACCAAGGTGGCGGTTTCGGAGTACAGCCGCGACGACTTCGTCGGCTCGCAGGCCGTCTTCTCCGACCTGACCTTCGCCGAACTCCCCCAGTTGGCGAGCATGAACCGCGACGCCGCGGGCGTGGACATCTCGCTGCGCCGCGCCGGGGATCTGGTGATCCTCGACGGCCGCGTCGACCTCACCGCGATGAACGATCCGGAGGCCGACGTGCTGCTGACCGTGTCCTTCCCCGGCGAGGTGACCTCGACCAACGGCGACCAGGTGAGCTCCTCGATCGTGGAGTGGAAGCTGCGGCCGGGCATCGTGAGCACGATGAGCGCGCAGGCCCGCTACACCGATCCCAGCGCCCGCTCGTTCACCACCGCGGCCATCTGGCTGATCGTCGGCGCCCTTCTGGTCGCCGGTGTCATCGCCGGACTGGCCTGGAGCAGCCGCGACACCTCCGCCAAACCCGGCGAGCCGGTCGGTTCGAGCGACTGATTCGCCCCGACGTCCACTTCTGCTCCTCGCCGGCACATCAACGGGCGGCACGCTCTACGCTGGATGGACTCGGGGGCCAGACCGCACACACAGAAAGGGGCGGGCGCTGAGCGTGGACACCGCGGCACCGTCAGCCGCCGAGTTGGCCGCCGCCGTCACCGACGAGTTGCGTGAGTACCTTCGCGAACGTCGGAATGACTGCGCATACATCGGAATCGACTACGCCGAGCTCACCGCGGCCGTCGAGGAGTTCGTCCTGCGCGGCGGTAAACGCGTGCGCCCGGCGTTCGCGTACTGGGGCTGGCGGGCCGTGACCGAACCCCCCGACGCCCCGGCAGGCCCCGATGTGCTGCGCCTGTTCGCGGCGCTGGAACTGCTGCAGGCCTGCGCGCTGGTGCATGACGACGTCATCGACGATTCGGCCACCCGCCGCGGCCTGCCCACGGTGCACCGGCTGTTCGCCGATCGGCACCGCGACCGCAACTGGCGCGGCTCCGGCGAGCAGTTCGGCATCTCTGCGGCGATCCTGGCCGGTGACCTGGCCCTGGCCTGGGCCGACGATATCGTCGCGACGTTCGCGGCCCGCTCCGACGCCCATCCGCGGGTTCAGCGGGTCTGGAGTCACATTCGCACCGAGGTGCTCGGCGGGCAGTACCTCGACATCGTCGCCGAGTCCAGCGGGGCCGAATCGGTCGATTCGGCGATGAACGTCAACACCTACAAGACGGCCTCCTACACGGTGACCCGGCCACTGCAACTGGGCGCCGCCGCGGCGGCCGACCGGCCCGATGTGCAGAAGATCTTCCAGGGCATCGGCAACGATCTCGGGGTGGCGTTCCAGCTGCGCGACGATGTGCTCGGGGTGTTCGGCGACCCCGCGGTCACCGGCAAACCGTCCGGCGACGATCTGCGGTCCGGCAAGCGCACGGTGCTGCTGGCCGAGGCGCTGGAGCTGGCCGACAAGACCGACCCGGCGGCCGCCGAGCTGCTGCGCACCACGATCGGCACCGAGCTGTCCGAACCCCAGGTCCGCGACCTGCGCCGGATCATCGAGTCGGTCGGCGCGCTGGCGGCGGTCGAGGAGCACATCGACATGCTCACCCGGCGCGCCCTCGACGTGCTGTCGGCCGCCCCGGTGCACGTCGCCGCCAAGACCGGCCTGGCCGAGCTGGCCCGATTGGCTGCCAACCGGTCGGCATAGGAGCATGACGACCCCAACCGAATCCCAGCCTGCCACCGGGCCGGCCGGGCACATCTCCCGCCTGGCCGCGTTCACGGTGTCACCGCAGGCCCGCCCGGCCCGGCTCGGGTGCGTCGGCGCGATACTGCTGACCATCGGCGGCCTCGGCGCGGGCAGCACCCGCCTGCACGATCCGCTGCTGGAATCCCTGCACCTGTCCTGGCTGCGGTTCGGCCACGGCCTGGTGTTGTCGTCGGTGCTGCTGTGGACCGGCCTCGCCGTGATGCTGATGGCGTGGCTGTGGCTGGGCCGCCGTGTGATCGACCGCACCGCGACCGAGTACACCATGGTGGTGACGACGGGGTTCTGGCTGGCCCCGCTGCTGCTGAGCGTGCCGCTGTTCAGCCGCGACACCTACTCCTACCTGGCCCAGGGGGCGCTGCTGCGCGACGGGCTCGACCCGTACCTGGTCGGCCCGGTGGAGAACCCGAACTCCTTGCTGGACAACGTGAGTCCGATCTGGACGACGACGACGGCGCCGTACGGCCCGGCCTTCATCCTGGTGGCGAAGTTCGTCACCATCCTGGTCGGCGACAACATCGTCGCAGGCACCTTCCTGCTGCGCCTGTGCATGCTGCCCGGCCTGGCCCTGCTGATCTGGGCGGCACCGAGGGTGGCCCGCCACATCGGCGCCAACGGGGCCGCGGCGCTGTGGATCTGCGTGCTGAACCCGCTGGTGATCGTGCATCTGATGGGCGGCGTGCACAACGAGATGCTCATGGTCGGGCTGATGATGGCCGCGATCGCGCTGACCTTCGCCCGCCGCCCGGTATGGGGCGTGAGCCTGATCGCGGTGGCGGTGGCGGTGAAAGCCACCGCCGGACTTGCCCTTCCGTTCCTGGTCTGGGTGTGGATGCGCCAGCTCCGGGACCGGCGCGACCTAGCGCCGGTGCGTGCCTTCGCGATCGCCACCGCGGCCTCGGTGCTGATCTTCGCCGCGGTGTTCGCGGTGTTGACGTTGCTGGCGGGCGTCGGGCTCGGCTGGCTGACCGCGTTGGCCGGATCGGTGAAGATCATCAACTGGCTGAGCGTGCCCACCGCGGTCGCCAACCTGATCAACGCCGTTGGCGGCCTGCTGTTTCCGGTCAACTTCTACGCCGTGCTCGAAGTGGCCAGGATCATCGGCATCGCGGTCATCGTGATCGCCCTGCCGCTGCTGTGGTGGCGGTTCCGGCACACCGACCGCGAGGCGCTGACCGGCATCGCGCTGGCCATGATGGTCGTGGTGCTGTTCGTTCCGGCCGCACTGCCCTGGTACTACAGCTGGCCGCTGGCGGTCGCCGCGGCGCTGGCCCAGACCCGCCCGGCGATCGCCGCGATCGCCGGGTTCTCCACCTGGATCATGGTGATGTGGAAGCCCGACGGCGCGCACGGCATGTACTCATGGGCCCATGTGCTGCTCACCACGGCATGCGCTGTGGTGGCCTGGTATTCGCTGTCGCGGGCACCCGAGCCCGGGCCGGAACCGGCGCCTAGTACGCCATAGCCTGGGCCCGGCGGACCACCTCGCGCGCCTGGTGCGAATGCAACGCGTCGACCGGGCGGACATTGGTCTGGTGCTCGGTGCCGCCGTCGCGGGTGATGGTCAACGACGGGTCGCGAGCGAACAACCACCGCACGATCTCGGTGTTGCGGTAACCACCGTCGTGCAGCACGACGAGGAGCCCCGGCAGGGTCTTGACCACATGCCCGGTCTCATCGAAGAAGATCTTGGGCACCACCACCGCACCGTCGCGGCGGACCGCGATCAGATGCCCGTCGCGCAGCTGTTGGTGCACCTTGGTGACCGGGATGCCGAGCAACCCGGCGACGGCAGGGAGGTCGTAAACCGCCTCGGCGGGGTCCAGAACGTCATCGGCGGCCGGAATGCTACTCACCGCACCGATTCTATGACGCCGGGCCGGACTCGTAACATGTGTTCGGTGGAGCACCAATCGGATCCGTCGGTCGGCACCGTGCTGGACGGGCGATACCGCGTCGACACCCTCATCGCGACGGGCGGTATGTCGACGGTGTACAGCGGACTCGATCTGCGCCTCGACCGTCCGGTCGCCCTGAAGGTGATGGATTCCCGCTACTCCGGCGACGCGCACTTCCTGACCCGCTTCCAGCGGGAGGCCCGCGCCGTGGCCCGGCTCAAGAGCCCCGGCGTGGTCGCGGTCTACGACCAGGGTGGCGGCGGTGCGGGCGGACCATCCCCCTTCCTGGTCATGGAGCTGATCGAGGGCGGAACCCTGCGGGAGCTGTTGGACGAACGGGGGCCGATGCCCCCGCACGCGGTCGCCGCGGTGCTGCGCCCCGTGCTCGGCGGGCTCGGGGTGGCCCACCGCGCCGGGCTGGTGCACCGCGACGTCAAACCCGAGAACGTGCTGATCTCGGACGACGGCGAGGTCAAGATCGCCGATTTCGGGCTGGTCCGCGCGGTCGCCGACGCCAAGATCACCTCCACCAGCGTGATGGTGGGCACCGTGGCCTATCTGTCGCCCGAGCAGGTCGAAACCGGTGACGCGGACCCCCGCAGCGACGTCTATGCGGCCGGCATCCTCACCTACGAACTGCTCACCGGGACCACGCCGTTCACCGGAGACTCGGCGCTGGCCGTGGCCTATCAGCGGATGGACAACGACGTCGCCCCGGCCAGTTCGGTGATCGCCGGGGTACCACCGCAGTTCGACGAGCTGATCCGGCGGGCCACCGACCGGGATCCCGCCGGCCGCTTCGCCGACGCCGACGAGATGAACCGGGAACTCGCCGATATCGTCGAGGAACTCGGGCTGCCCGCGTTCCGGGTTCCCGCGCCGCGCAACTCCGCCCAGCACCTGGCCGCGAGCCGGTTCCGCAGCCGGCCCGACACCGGTACGGCCGCGACCACCGAGCCGCCGGGCCCGGCGGCCGATGTGCCGCCACCGGAGCGGTCACCGAGCCAACCGACCCGCGAGATCACCCGCGAGCGCCACGATTGGGCCCCCGCCCCCGATCGAGTACAGGACGAATATCCAAGTGCGCCAAGTCAGTTCGCCGGGATCGAGCTGTCGGAGTTCCACTGGGCGCGCCAGCGCGCCAAACGCACACTGCTGTTCTGGGTGATCGGGATGCTCACCCTGGCCGGCCTGATCGCCGCCGGGGCGTGGACGCTGGGCAGCAACGTCGCCACCCTGATCTGAGTCAGTCGCGCAGCATCTCGGCGACCAGGAAGGCCAACTCCAGGCTCTGCTGGGTGTTCAGCCGTGGGTCGCAGGCCGTTTCGTAGCGGCCGGCCAGATCGGAATCCGAGATGTCCTGTGCCCCACCGAGGCATTCGGTGACGTTCTCACCGGTGATCTCGACGTGGATCCCGCCCGGGTGGGTGCCCAGCGAGTTGTGCACCTCGAAGAAGCCCTGAACCTCGTCGACGATGCGGTCGAAGTGCCTGGTCTTGTAACCGGTCGACGACTCGTGGGTGTTGCCGTGCATCGGGTCGCACTGCCAGATCACCTGATGCCCGGTGGCCTGGACCTTCTCGATGATCGGCGGCAGCAGATCGCGGACCTTGTTGTTACCCATCCGGGTGACCAGGGTCAGCCGGCCCGGCTCGTTGTGCGGATCGAGCCGTTCGACGTACTCGACGGCCAGTTCCGGCGTCGTGGTCGGTCCGAGCTTCACCCCGATCGGATTGGCGATCACCTCGGCGAACGCGATGTGCGCACCGTCGAGTTGGCGGGTGCGCTCGCCGATCCACAGATAGTGCGCCGACTGGTCGTAGAGCTTGGGCACCTCGCCGTCGGGGTCGGTGGCCGGGTCGGACAGCCGCAGCATGGCCCGCTCGTAGTCGAGCACCAACGCTTCGTGGCTGGCGAAGATCTCGGCGGTCTGCAGGTTGCGGTCGGCCACCCCGCACGCCGACATGAACCGCAGCCCGCGGTCGATCTCGCCGGCCAGCGCCTCGTAGCGGGCACCCGCGGGCGAGGTCCGGACGAACTCGCGGTTCCACTCGTGCACCAGGTGCAGCGAGGCCAGACCCGATGTGGTCAGCGCCCGCACCAGGTTCATCGCGGCGCTCGCGTTGGCATAGGCCCGGACCAGCCGGGACGGATCGTGCGCCCGCGCCGCGGCGTCGGGGGCGAAACCGTTGATCATGTCGCCGCGGTAGGACCTCAGGCCCAGCGCGTCCAGATCCGCCGAACGCGGCTTGGCGTACTGCCCGGCGATCCTCGCCACCTTGACCACCGGCAGGCTCGCGCCGTAGGTCAGCACCACCGCCATCTGCAGCAGCGTGCGGATATTGGCCCGGATGTGGGGTTCGGTGTTGTCGACGAACGTCTCGGCACAGTCACCGCCCTGCAGCAGGAACGCCTTGCCCTGCGCCACATCGGCCAGCAGACCCTTGAGCTTCTCGATCTCGGACGGCACCGTCACCGGCGGCACGCTCTCCAGGACCGTGCGCATGGCCTTGGCGGCGTCGGCGTCCCAGCTGGGCTGCTGGGCGGCCGGTTTGGACAGCGCCGCGTCCAGGCGTAGGCGCAGTTCATCGGTCAGCGGCGGCAGCGTGGGCAGCTGGTCAATGGGGACATCCACGGTCCAGTTCACCCGTTCATGGTAACCGCCGGTGAACGCCGGTTTTTCAGGCCTGTGCGGCGTCCCCCGGCGGTGCGTCCCGCAGCGGTGACCCGGTCATCCACTGGAAGCGGTGCAGATTGTGCCTGGCATCGACGAGGGCGTCGTGCGAGTCGCGCGGGCGCGGTGGCATCCGCGGGGATCCGCGCTCCTCCCAGAACTGGCGCAGCTCGCGGGTGAACCGCGGCATCGCCGGCGGCAGATCGGTCATCGGGCCCCACAGCTGGCACAGCACCACATGGTCGTAGGCGCCCACCCAGGCCCACAGCTCGATCGGCTCTCCCCCGGAGGCCGACGATGCCCTCGTGCCGTCGATATCGAAGAAATCCTCCAGCTCCGAGCGGATCTGGCGGCGCGAACGCCACAGCCGCGACGACGGCGACGGCAGTTTCGGCAGCACGTTCTTGCGCACCCACCGGCCGGCCCGGTCCGGATTGAACTCCGTCGAGATCGCGTAGTACTCGCGGCCGTCCTCGGCCGCCACGCCGATCGAGATCAGGTCGATGGTGTGTCCGTCGTCGATGAACTCGGTGTCGTAGAAGTACCGCATCAGGCGCTCCGTCCGGCCGTCGGGGCCGGGGCGGCATGGATCTCGCGGTCGAGTTGCTGATCGACGGCGGCGTCGTCGGGGAACCTCGGCATCCCGGTGATGGCGTCCTGCAGCCACAGCTTGGCCTGCACGACGGGCCTGCGCAGCCATCGTTCCCGCTCCAGCGCCCGGTGCATCTTGCGGGGCCTGCTGGTGTAGCGCCAGCGCGCCCACGGCGCATGGGGTCGCGACAGCCGGATCGCGCCGACGAACAGCAGCGGAGTTATGAACATGCCCACCAATCCCGTCCACACCTTGCCCTTGAGCAGCACCACCACGGCCAGCAGCAGGGTCAGCACCGCGATCACGATCACCGTTGCCCGGACCGGCAGCGTGTGATCCTCACGCCAGATACCGATATCAAAGAATGACAGCGGGTTGAAACCCAGGATCAGCAGCCCGGCCACGGCCACCGCGGCGAACACCGCATCCACCGAGGTGCGTCCGTCCTCGGCCCAGTACACATCGGACAGGTGCAGGATCAGTGCGAACTCGTCGAGCACCAGTGCGGCCCCGATCCCGAAGAAGACCGCCGCCACGGTGAATTCGGCCACACCGCCGCTCACCGCGAGCGTCACCATGGTGACCCCGGAGATCATCACCAGCACCACGCCGATCACCACATGGTGAATATGCGTGCCGCCGTGGCCGAGGTTGCGCGGCTGCCACCATTTGGGCGGCTCATCGCCGTCGGCGTGGCTGCGGATGTAGCGCACCACGGTGCGGGTGACGAAGAACGTGAGGATGAACGCCACCAGGCAACACAGCAACGGCAGCCGATCACGAGAGAGGAAATCGAGCTGGACGGTCGCGTGCACGATGAGAAAACTTACGCCGACCTGCGCGCGTCGGGGCCGTGGTTGCGGTCGCTGACGGTTGCCACCGATATTCTGTTCCCGACATGAGAAAGCGGCGGTGGCCCGGCGGGGCTGGTTGGGTACCAACCATCGCGTGGCGGGTTTTCCAACTGCTGACATTGGCGGCCCTGGTCTGGGTGGGTTGGCGGTTGCTCGGCCGGGTGCCCTATCGCATCGACATCGACGTCTACCGGATGGGCGGTCAGGCCTGGCTGGACGGGCGGCCGCTGTACGCCGACGGCGCCATCTTCCACACCAAAGGCGGCCTGGACCTGCCGTTCACCTATCCCCCGCTGGCCGCCATCGTGTTCGCCCCGTTCGCCCTGGTGTCGCTGCCCGTGGCGAGCAGTGCGATCACCGTGACCACGCTGGTGCTGCTCATCGTGTCCACCGTCATCGTGCTCACCCGGCTCGATGTCTGGCCGCACACCACCGTCACCTCCGAACCGGCCTGGCTGCGCCGCTGCTGGCTGGCCGCGGCCGTGGTGGCGCCCGCGGTGATCTATCTGGAGCCGATCCGGTCCAACTTCGAGTTCGGCCAGATCAACGTGGTGCTGATGACCCTGGTGATCGCCGACTGCGTACCGCGCCACACCCCGTGGCCCCGCGGCATGCTGCTGGGCCTGGCGATCGCGCTCAAACTCACCCCCGCGGTGTTCCTGCTGTACTTTCTGCTGCGCCGGGACGTGCATTCACTGCTGCGCACCGCGGCCGCGGCGGTGGTGGCGACCCTGGCGGGCTTCGTGCTGGCGTTCAGGGACTCGATGGAGTACTGGACCGAGACCGTGCGCAACACCGACCGGATCGGGACCGCGACGCTCAACACCAACCAGAACATCGCGGGTGCGCTGGCCCGGCTCGGCATCGGCGAGGGACCGCGGTTCGTCCTGTGGGTGGTGGCCTGTTTCGTGGTGCTGGCCCTGACCGTGTGGGCGGCCCGCCGGGCGCTGCGCGGCGCCACCGATGCCTCCGGTGACGAGTCGGTGGTGATCGCACTGATCTGCGTGGCGATGTTCGGCCTGGTGGTCTCGCCGGTGTCGTGGTCACACCACTGGGTGTGGACGCTGCCGACGCTGCTGGTGACCGCCGTCCTGGCCTACCGTCGGCGCGCCCCGCTGCCCGCCGTGCTGACCGCGGCCGGTCTCGCGCTGATGATCTGGACCCCCATCACGCTGATGCCCGAGCACCGCGAGACCACGGCGTCGCTGTGGCGCCAGTTGGCCGGCGGGTCCTACGTGTGGTGGGCGCTCGCGGTGATCGTCATGGCAGGCACGGCGTCGACGGCGCGGACCCGCATCCGGGCCAGGGCCGCGGCCGACACCCTGGTCGTGAACTAGCGCTGCGGCTAGCCCGCGGCCGCCTCGGGCATCCGGGCCGCGGGCTTGGCCGCGGCGGCCGCCTTCTCGGCGTTCTCCTTGACGTCGGCGGCGTAGAGGTCGACGTACTCCTGTCCGGAAAGGCCCATCAACTCGTACATCACCTCGTCGATGACGGCGCGCTCGATGAACCGGTTGCCGGCCAGGCCCTCGAACCGGGTGAAATCCATCGGCTTGCCGAACTTGACCTCGACCCGGCCGAACCGCCACATCTTGCTGCCGGGCGGATTCACCGAGTCGGTTCCGATCATCGCGACCGGAATGACCGGCACACCGGTCTGCAGCGCCAGCCGGGCCAGCCCGGTCTTGCCCTTGTAGAGCCGGCCGTCCGGTGACCGGGTGCCCTCCGGGTACATCCCGAGCAACTTGCCCTCGCCGAGAATCCGCTCCGCCGTGGTCAGCGCGCTCTGGGCCGAATCGGCGTCGGTGCGGTCGATCGGCACCTGGCCGGCGACGGTGTAGAACCAGCGCTGGAACGCTCCCTTGATCCCGGTGCCGGTGAAGTACTCGGCCTTGGCCAGGAAGGTGATCCGGCGGCTGACCACCAGCGGCTTGTAGAAGCTGTCCGCGACGGCCAGGTGGTTACTGGCCAGGATCGCCGGGCCGGTTGACGGAATATGCTCCAGCCCACTGACTTTCGGCCGCCCAAGCATGGACAGCACGGGTCCCATAAAGATGAACTTGAAAAGCCAGTACCACATGGACCCTCCACCTTGCGCACACCGGACGATGCTCTGGCACAAACTGTACCCAGGCGGTGTCACGGCGACCACAGCAACGCCGGCCGACGGCCGCGCTCACTCCTCGACGGTCACGGGGATGTGCTGGTAACGGCCGGGGCCCGGCGGCGGCGAATCATCCGGCGGCGGGGAGCCCGGGCCGTCGTCGGGGCCCTGCGGGGCGCCCGCCCCTTCGGCATCGTCCAGCACGGCACGGATCACCGTCAGCAGCGCGGTGCTGTGCTCGGCGATCACGTCCAGCAATGGGTGCTGTTCACCGTTGACCACGGCGGCCAGTGCGCACACCGGGCACCACACCTGCTGGCATTTTCCCGGACCCGACGCCGCACCCGCGGCGGCCCTCGCGGCCGCCATCCGTACCGCGGGATCGAGACGGTCGAGGATGCTCTGGGCCAGCGCCCTCAGCTCGGGACCCAGATCGGAATGCGACCCACTCATGCCGGCCACACCTCCGGGTTCGGTCGAAATCGGACCGTCAATTCACTACCCCGCAACTGTGCGTCGGTGACGATGCAGCGCCGCAGCACGGACGCCAACCGCACCCGACGCCGCATCCCCCCGACACCGATGATCAGCTCGTCCTCGACCCGGCCCAGTGTCAGACCGGCCGGATCGACCTGCGGCAACTCTAACCGGAGCCGGTAGACCGCATCCAGGCCAGACCCCGATTCGCGGTCGACGACGGGGCGCAACGGGCCCGGCGGGGGTGATCCGTCGCGTCTGCGGGCCTGCTCGAGCAGCTCGCCGAGCGCCTTGGGACCGATCGGCTCACCGGCCAGGTGGGGCACCAGCACCAGCCCGATGTCGCCGATCGCGGCGTCGAGCTCATCGAGCACGGCCCGCTGCTCGGATATCCGCTCGGTGTACCAGTCGAATGCGGGGTGCGCGGGCAAGTTGCTGTATTCGAACGAATCGTCCTGCACCAGAATCTGATTGACCATCAGCTCGGTCACCGAGACGCCCATCAGCGCCAACGATCCCAGCGTCCTGGCCGCCTCGGCCGCCACCACCCGCTCGGCGGTCAACACCAGGTGCGCGCCGACCCGCGACCCGTCGGTGAGCAGCGAGCCCAGTCCGCGGATCCCGGCGTCGATCTGCTCGAGCAGCGCCACGATCGCGGTGTCCGCGGCGTCGGCGCCGCGACCGCCCGAGAGTCTGCGGTGCCGCGGCCAGGCCCGCTCCAGGTAGAGGCCGAAGGTGTCGGGCAGGGTGAGCATGCGCAGGGCGTCGGCGGTGGACGCGCAGTCCACCACGACGTGATCCCACCGCCCACAGTCGGCCAGCCGGCCGACCTCATGCAGGCCGAGCACCTCCTGGATGCCGGGCAGGGCCGAAAGTTCTTCCGGGGCAACGTCACCCAGATCAGACTCGGGAAAACGCGCCGAGAGCGTCGCGGCCACCGCGGCCCACCGCGATCCGAGCACCGCGAGCGTGTCCAGGGCGAGCGCGTCGAGGAAGCCGCCCGTCTCGGCCGAGTCGATCTCCAGATCGGTGAACACCCGGGTCGGCGTTGGCTCACCGGTCGGCGGCAGCTGCAAGCCAAGCACGTCACCCGTCGAATGCGCCTGATCGGTCGACACGATGAGCACCCGCAGACCCGACCGCGCGTCGCGCACCGCGGTCGCCGTCGCCAATGTCGACTTGCCTACCCCGCCCTTGCCGACGAACAAGCTGATCCGGCTGGGTGGCGGGTGCTCACCGGGCGGGTGGCGGGCGCTCACTCAGCCTCTACTCGTTTCTTGAGATCCTTCAGCGCCGTGTCGGTGAGCCGGCGTTCGGCCTTGCGCTTCAACAGCCCGATCATCGGGATGATCAGATCGACCGACAGCTCATAGGTGACGTCGGTGCCGGATCCCTTGGGCGTCAGGCGATATGCGCCCTCCAGCGCCCGCAGAAGCGAACTCGACACCAGCGACCACGTCACCGATCTGTGGTCGGGCGGCCACGCGTAGGCCAGCACCATGGTGTCCTTGAGCACCGCGGCGTCCAGCACCAGCCGTGCCGTCTTCGGATAGCCCTCTTCGTCGAGATCGAGGACCTCGGTCTCCTGGTATTCGGCGACCCACTCCGGATACGAACCGATGTCGGCGATGACGTCCATCACCGTCGCCGGATCGGCATCGATGTGGATGGTCTGCGCAGTCTTGTCCGCCACCTGCACGCCCTTCTCCCCCGCCGCGCGGAGGTCTGGGACCCCTCCAAGGGCCTTTTCCTGAGAATCTACCCTTCCCGACGGGTCGGGACCCCCCTGAACGCCAGGGTCAGACCGACCGGGAAACCCCGACCGGGCGCGACGCCTCCAGCCGTTGTTTGATCTCGAAGGCCATCGTCTTACCCGCCACCCGCCTGCGGTGATTCATCTTGGCCAGGTCCATCTTGGCCAGCTGCCAGGCCGCCGCCCCCGCCGGTTCGGCATGCAGGAAGTAGTGCAGGATCACGCCGTCCAGCTTCTCCTCCAGCCAGACCTCCATGGTCCCGGTCAGGGCACCCGTCACGGTCCACCGCTGGCCCTTGGCGCCGCGGTCCTCGACGACGGCGAGGCGAAGGTCGGGCCACCACCGTTGCCAGCCTGCGGGATCGGCGACCGCCCTGCCCACCGCGTCCGGATCGGCGGCCACGAAGGTTTCGTCGGCGATCTGAATACTGTTCATCGCCGACCAGCATCACACATGCACACTCACCGCCGGACCGGGGCCGACTAGGCTGACCGCCAGAGTCGCTACCAGCCTGGAGGATCGGACCGTGCGTGAGTACAGCGTTCCCGCGTCATTCACCGTCGGCGAGCACGACAACCTGGTCGGCTCCGTCTACGCGCATGCCGCCGACGATCCCGACCACGTGATCTTCCGCCGTCTCGTCGACGGTTCCTGGACCGACGTGACCAGCGCCGAGGCGGCGGGTCAAGTCCGGTCGGCGGCATTGGGTTTGATCGCCGAGGGCGTCCAGCCCGGCGACCGGGTGGCGATCCTGTCGGCCACCCGGTACGAATGGCCGATCCTCGACTTCGCGATCCTGTCGGTCGGCGCGGTGACCGTGCCGATCTATGAGACCTCGTCGGCCGAACAGGTGCGGTTCGTGCTGGAGAACTCCGCGGCGGTGGCCGTGTTCGCCGAGACCGATGCGCACGCCGACACCATCGAGCAACTCGGCGGCGGTCTGCCCGCGCTGCGCAAGGTGCTGCGCATCGACGGCGCCGAGACCCCGGCCCTGGATGCGCTGGCCGCTGCGGGCGGTTCGGTCGACCCCGGCGAGTTGGACAGCCGCCTGGCCGGCATCCGGTCGGCGGATCCGGCCACGCTGATCTACACCTCGGGCACCACCGGGCAACCCAAGGGATGCCAGCTGACCCATTCGAATCTGCTGTTCGAGACCCGCGGGGCCACCGAATGTTTCCCCGACCACCTGACCAAGGGCGAGCGGATGCTGGTGTTCCTGCCGCTGGCCCATGTGCTGGCCCGGGCGATCACCCTGGCGGCCTTCACCAACAAGGTGACCCTCGGGTTCACCAGTGACATCAAGAATCTGGTTCCGATCTTCGGGGTGTTCAAACCGACCCTGGTGGTCTCGGTGCCCCGGGTGTTCGAGAAGGTGTACAACACCGCCGAGCAGAACGCCCGCAATGACGGCAAGGGCCGGATCTTCCAGATCGCCGCCGACACCGCGATCGCCTACAGCCAGGCGCAGGACCGTAACGGGCCGTCGGTTCTGCTCAAGCTCAAGCACGCGGTGTTCGACCGGCTGGTCTACGGCAAGCTGCGGGCCGCGCTCGGCGGCGAATGCCGCGCCGCCATCTCCGGCGGGGCGCCGCTGGGCGCGCGGCTCGGACACTTCTACCGTGGGGCGGGGCTGTCCATCTACGAGGGCTACGGGCTGACCGAGACCAGCGCCGCGATCACGGTCAACCGGGTCGGCGAGCTCAAGGTCGGCTCGGTCGGAAAGCTGGTGCCAGGAAACAGCATGCGCATCGCCGACGACGGCGAGCTGCTGGTCAAGGGCGGCGTGGTGTTCAGCGGCTACTGGAACAACGAGGAGGAGACCAACGCGGTCTTCACCGACGGCTGGTTCCACACCGGCGATCTCGGGGCCGTCGACGACGGCTTCCTGACCATCGTCGGGCGCAAGAAGGAGATCATCGTCACCGCGGGCGGCAAGAACGTCGCCCCCGCGCTGCTCGAGGACCGGCTGCGGGCCCACCCGCTGATCAGCCAGGCCATGTGCGTGGGCGACAAGCAACCGTTCATCGCCGCGCTGATCACGATCGACCCGGAGGCGTTCGGTCCGTGGAAGTCGCGGACCGGCAAGGACCCGAACGCCTCGGTGGGCGATCTGGCCGACGATCCCGACCTCACCGCCGAGATCGACCTGGCCGTCAAGGACGCCAATCAGGCGGTGTCGCATGCCGAGTCGATCCGCAAGTTCCGGGTTCTGCCGGTCGATTTCACCGAGGACACCGGCGAGCTCACCCCGACGATGAAGGTCAAGCGCAAGGTGGTGTCGGAGAAGTTCGCCACCGATATCGCCGCGCTCTACGGCTGACCTACCGGCCGCTCAACAGCTCGGCCAGGCGGGCTCCTTTCGCCCGCCACTGCCAGTTGTCGGTCACCCAGTGCCTGCCCGCAACCCCCATGGCGGCCGCGCGGCCCGGGTCGGCCAGCAGATCGGATACGGCCGACGCGACGGCCGCGACATCGGTACCGTCGACGATCGTTCCGGTCTCACCGTCGAGCACCGTTTCCGGCGCGCCGCCCGAGGTGCCCGCCACCACCGGCACCCCGCAGGCCGAGGCCTCCAGGTACACGATGCCGAGGCCCTCGACGTCCAGTCCGGCGCCCCTGGTCCGGCACGGCATGGCGAACACGTCGGCCATCGCATGGTGGGCCGGTAGTTCGGCGGCGGGCACCGCGCCGGTGAAGACCACGTCCCCGGCCACCCCGCCGCGCTCGGCCAGGCTCTGCAGGGTCTGGCGGTAGGGTCCGCCGCCGACGATGACGAGCGCGGCGCCCGGGACCCGGCGCCGGATCGCGGGCAGGGCCCGGATCAGCATGTCCTGGCCCTTACGCGGCACCAGCCGGGAAAGGCACACCACCACGGGCCGGCCCGCCAGCCGGTAGCGGTCGCGCAGTCGTTCCCGGGCCGCCGGATCGGGCGCGAACCGCTCGATGTCGACGCCGGGCGGCAGATGCTCGAGCGCGGCATCGGGGCCGAACGCCGAGGCGAACCGGCCCCTGGTGTAGCGGCTGATGAAGGTGACGACGTCGGCGTCGGCGCCGATGCGGCGCAGGGCGCTGCACGCGACCGGCAGCATCGACCACCCCACCTCGTGGCCGTGGGTGCTGGCCACCACCCGGCGGGCACCGGCCCGGCGGGCCTGCGGCCCCAGCAGGGCCAGCGGCGCCGCGGCCCCGAACCACACCGTTTCGATCCGGTGCTGCTCGACGAGCCCGCGCATCCGCGCCACGACGGTCGGCTCGGGAAGCATCAGTGTGGTCGGGTGGCGCACCACCCGGTACCCGGCCCGCTCGGCCTGGTCGTCGTACTCGGGTGCACCCTTCCATTTCGGCGCGTACACCGTCAGCTCGTGCGAACCGGCGTGCATCAGCTCACCGACAAATGCCTCCAGATAGGACTGGATACCGCCCCGGCGCGGCGGAAAGTCATTGGTGACCAACAGAACCCGGGTCATCGCGCCATCCTTGTGTCCATCGGCGCCAGGCTATCCGGCCAGCCACCGCCGCCAGTCGGCGACCACCCTGTCCAGGTCCGAACCCAGCACGTCGCGCACCGCCCCCGCCACATCGGGATGGCCGGGCCCGCACGCCCGCAGATACAGCGCACGCAGGGTGCCGGCACCGTAACGGTCGGCCACGTACCGACTGAACCACCAGGCCCGGTCGTAGGCCAGCGACCGGACCTGCCCGGGCGTGTCGAGATCGGCGTCGGTGGGCAACCGGGCCGGCGGTGCGGACCGCTGCGGGCCGGGCCGGGCGGCGGGCCCCCGACCCACGTAGTCGGCCACTCCCTCGGTGAGCCAACGCGGGGCGTCGGCTGCGGTCGCCGATCTGGCCGCGTAATGGAACAGCTCGTGGCGCAACACGATTCGCAGGGCGGCCGGGCTCATCCGGACCGCACCGGGGGCGAACGTGATCCGCTCGGCGGTGGTGGTCGCGGCGATGTCACCGCCACCGCCGGCCAGCACCCGGAACTGGTCGTCGGAGGCGGCCGCCACGATGACGATGTCCCGCGGCCAGTCCGGTCCCCAGAATTCCGTGACGGCGGCAGCGGCGCCGGGCAGCTCGTCGCCCAGCCGGTCCAGCAGGGTCCGGTCGGGGCCCAGCGCGATGAGTTGGGCGGTGCGCCCGTCGGGCAGCGTGCGCCGGGTGACCGGATCGGCGGCCGTGCCGGAGGTTGGTGGTGCGGCGGCGGTCGTCGGGGCCGCACCGGGAACGGTGTCCGGGGCCGGACGGGGAGACTGGACGAGTACCGCCGCCCCGACGCCGAGTTCGGCCAGGAGGACGGCAGCCAGAATCAGCCGCCGGGAAACGCTCGCGGTGCCGGGCTCAGTACCGGCGGACGTTGTAGATCGGCGCATTGTGGACCGGGGCGACCCGTACCGGGGTGCCGTAGGTCGACGCGTGCACCATCATCCCGTCGCCGATGTAGATACCGACGTGGGAGGCATCCGAGTAGTAGGTCACCACGTCACCGGGCTGCATCTGATCCTCGGAGACCGACTGACCGCCGCGGGCCATGGCCTGGCTGGAGTGCGGGAGCGAGATGCCGGCGTGCTGGAACGACCACATCACCAGACCCGAGCAGTCGAAGGTGCTCGGACCGGACCCGCCCCAGGAATACGGCGAGCCGATCCGGCTCAGCGCGGCCTGGATCACGGTGCCCGAGGCGGCGCTGCCGCCGCCGCCCGGCAGCGCGGCCTCCGGCGGGGCGACGTCGCCCGGGGGGATGCCGCTGGGCGGGGCCGCGAGCACGCCGGGATCGTTGGCCGGTGGCAACGCACCCGGAGCCGGTGCAGGTGGGGCGGCCGGTGCCGGTGGGGCTGCCGCCATCGCGTCCCGCTGGGCCGGCGTCAGTGCCTGGTACTGCGATTTGACGACCGCGATCTGGACCTGCAGCCGGCTTTGCTTGGATTGCAGGTCTGCACGTACAGCAGCGGCCTGCTCCGCCGCGGTCTTGGCGTCGGCGGCGGATTTCGCCGAGGCCCGCTCGGCGGCCGCGGCCTTTTGACCCACCGAACGGAAGTTCTGCATCTGGGCCGACATCTCGGTGGCCATGACCCGCTGCACGGCGAGCTGCTCGATCAGCTGCTGCGGCGACCCGGCGGTCAGGATCGCGTCCATACCCGAGGTGCGACCGCCCATATATTGCGCTGCGGCAACCTTGTTCACCGACGTCTGGAAGGTTGCCAGCTGGGACTTGGCGGTATCGGACGCCGCCAGATCCTGGGTGTGCTGCTTCTCCGCACTCTCCTGGGCGGCCAGCTTCTTGTTCAGGTCCAGCTGCGCCGAGTGCATCGCCTCGGTGGTCTGCTCGGCCTGCCGCGACAACTCATTGAGCTTTGCCATGGCATCTTCGGCAGGATCGGCCTGCACACTGCCGGCCAGATAACCCGACATCAAAGTCAAGCCCGCGATTGCACCTGCAACGGGTCGCTTGACACGACTTGTGGGCCGGTGCGCGCGGTCGTGCCTCAAGTTTTTGTCCTCACAACTGGCGTTAAGCGAGCCGCCTCGAGCTGCTATTTGGTCTCGAATAGGTTACGAAACGGCATCGGGCTTGTCCAACAGGAGATGCAAATTTAACAGGCCGGCGGGCATATTTCCTATGCGCGGGGCGATGCGTGTCGTCAGGCCACCCCCGATGCCCCGCCCCGGTGAATCGGCACCAGCCGCAGCCGCGGCGCCAACCCCACGTCAGCGAGCACTTCGAGGGCCCGGCGCTCATCATCCAGCAATTTTTCGGGCACCCCGAGCAGCACGCTCACGACGCAGTCCGGACAACCGGGCCCGCGCACCGCGCAGTCGTCACAGTCGATGGTCACCGAGCCCGGGTCGGGACCCGGGTCCCGCTCGTGCCCGTCCGGACCGTGAAACTGCCGGCCCGGCCGGCCCTCTCGCATTCCGCTCATATCTGATCTGACCGTCCTCTCGATCGGTGTCAGGCGCACGGTATCGCCGGGCCCCGACAA
Source organism: Mycobacterium sp. NPDC003449 (assembly GCF_053588415.1). Taxonomy (NCBI): domain Bacteria; kingdom Bacillati; phylum Actinomycetota; class Actinomycetes; order Mycobacteriales; family Mycobacteriaceae; genus Mycobacterium; species Mycobacterium sp. NPDC003449. The sequence continues at coordinate 1,364 of NZ_JBSFPX010000090.1, read as the reverse complement.
GTAGCGCAGCGGATTGGAGCGACGGGCCCGACAAGTAGCGCAGCGGATTGGAGCGACGGCCCGACAAACCCGGGCGTGGCGGCCCAGGGCTGTCGGTGCCGCTGCCTACGGTCAGATCCATGGGCCGGCGCCGCACCCCCGACACCGAGCAGCTCGCGCTGGACATCGACACGCGAGGTCTGGAAGGGCCGGGATCGAACCCGATCTCGCTGGCCGACACCACATTCGTGGTGGTGGACCTCGAGACCACCGGCGGGCGGGCCAGGTCGGCGCCGGACGGCGACCACGACTCGATCACCGAGATCGGTGCGGTCAAGGTCCGGGGCGGCGAGGTGCTCGGCGAGCTGGCCACCCTGGTCGACCCGGGCCGCGCCATCCCGCCCCAGATCGTCGAGCTGACCGGGATCACCTCGGCCATGGTCCGCGACGCACCGCGGATCGAATCGGTGCTGCCCGCGTTTCTGGAGTTCGCCCACGGCGCGGTCCTGGTGGCGCACAACGCCGGATTCGACGTCGGCTTCCTGCGGGCGGCCGCGGAGCGGGCCCAGCTGCCGTGGCCGCGGCCCCCGGTGCTGTGCACGGTCCGGCTGGCCCGCCGGGTCCTCACCCGCGACGAGGCGCCCAGCGTCCGGTTGGCCGCGCTGGCGCGGCTGTTCGGCGCCTCGACCACGCCGACCCACCGGGCCCTCGACGATGCCAGGGCCACCGTCGACGTGCTGCACGGGCTCATCGCGCGGGTCGGCAACCAGGGCGTGCACACCTACGCCGACCTGAAGTCCTATCTCCCCGACACCACGCCGGCCCAGCGGCGCAACCGGTCGCTGGCCGACCGGCTGCCGAACCGGCCGGGGGTCTACCTGTTTCGCGGGCCGTCCGGCGAGGTGCTCTACGTGGGCACCGCGGTGGATCTGCGGCGCCGGGTGCGCCAGTACTTCACCGGGGCCGATCCCCGGACCCGGATGAAGGAGATGGCGTCGTTGGCGTGCGCGGTCGACCACGTCGAGTGCGCCAACGACCTGGAGGCGGGCGTGCGGGAGCTGCGGCTCCTGGCCGCCCACGCACCGCCGTACAACCGGCGTTCCAAGGCTCCGCGGCGGTGGTGGTGGGTCGCGCTCACCGATGAGGCGTTCCCGCGGTTCTCCGTCGTGCGAGATCCCCGGGGCCGCACCGCGCTCGGCCCGTTTTCGGCCCGGTCCGACGCCGCGCGGACCGCCGAGCTGCTGGCCCGGTTCACCGGTCTGCGGACCTGTGCGGCCCGGCTGGGGGCCGGCGCCGACGAGCTACCCGAACACGGTGCCGGTGTGGTGACCATGATGACGTTGCACACCGCCAAGGGGCTGGAGTTCCCCGCGGTGTTCGTCACC
>NZ_JBSFPX010000089.1:0-28290 GCF_053588415.1 Mycobacterium sp. NPDC003449 | reverse complement strand
CAAAACTGCCCCTTTTCACATGAAAAGGGGCAGTTTTGTGTCTGCTCGGCGTAAGAACCTACTTCTGCAACGTGAACTGGTGCACGCTGATGTGGCCCTCGCGGAAGTAGCGCTGGCAACCGTTGAGGTACTTGTCGTAGCGGTCGTAGACCACCTGGCCCTGGATCGCGACGGCCTCGTCCCGGTGCGCCTCCAGCGCGTCGGCCCAGATTTTCAGCGTCCGGACGTAGTGCGGGCCGATCTCCTGCAACTGGGTGACCGTGAACCCGGCTTCGGTCGCCTTTTCCTCCTCCATCGACACCGAGGGGAGCCGGCCGCCGGGGAAGATCTCGGTCATGATGAACCTGGCGAACCGCGCGTCTTCGAATGTCATGTGCAGGCCCAGCTTTTGGCCCTGCCGGAGATCGAACCCGGTGATGTTGTGCAGCAGCATGATGCCGTCGTCCGGCAGCGCGTTGTAGGCCATTTCGAAGAACGACGGATAACGCTCGAAGCCGAAATGTTCGAAGGCGCCGATCGAGACGATGCGGTCGACCTTGTCGTTGAACTCCTCCCAACCCTGCAGCCGTACCTCGACGTTGCGTTCGGTGGGGACCTTGGACAGTTTGTCGACGGCGTACTCGCGCTGCTCGCCGCTCAGGGTCAGGCCGATGACGTTGACGTCGTACTTCTCGATGGCCCGCGCCATGCCCGCACCCCAGCCGCAGCCGATGTCGAGCAACGTCATGCCGGGCTGCAGGCCGAGCTTGCCCAGCGCCAGGTCGAATTTGGCGATCTGGGCCTCGTCGCCGGTCATATCCTCGCGTTCGAAATAGCCGCAGGTATAGCCCATCGTAGGGCCGAGGAACAGTTCATAGAATTCGTTCGAGATGTCGTAGATCGACTGCAGTTCTTCGTATTTCGGTGTCAATTTGGACATAGTCGAAATGCTCCAACCCTCAGAGTTCGCCCTGCGAATCGTCAGCCTACCGCAGAAGACCGGTACCGGGTTGCGCACGCGGAGAACGAAATGTTATGGCAAACAGCAGCCTCGCCGGTCCGGGGGCGACGTCGTCACGGGTGCCAGCGCAAACCCTGCGCCGGGAGCCTGCGGATAGCGAAGACACGTCCGCACGCGTACGGCCGCGCCTAGCCGGCGCAGGCGAAGTTGGTCTTGAGCTCGCCGACGACCTCGTCCCACACCGGTTCGGGCAGTTCGTGGCCCATACCGTCGATCAGGACCAGCCGGGCACCCGCGATGGCGCGGGCGACGGCGCGCCCGCCGAACGGGCGCATCAACCGGTCCGCCAGCCCGTGGATCACCACGGTGGGTGCGGTGATCCGGCGGTCGTGGTGGCGAAGGCTGCCGCTGCCCAGGATCGCGGCGAAATGGCGCCCGACGCCGGCCGGGTAATAGGCCCGGTCGTAGAGTTCGGCCGCCTCGGCGCGGATCTTCTCGTCGGGTGTCGGATAACCCGGGCTGCCGTTGATCTTGCTGAGCCGAACGGCGTTGTCGATGATCATCTCTCGCGTCGCATCCTTCGGTGGGGCGGAGAGCAGGGACATCAGCTGTTTGACACCGGGCGGCGGCAACAGCGCCTGATTGTTCGACGAGAAGATGACGGCCAGCGTCCTGGTCCGGGCGGCATACCGCGACGCGAACACCTGGGCGATCATGCCGCCCATCGAGCCGCCGACGATGTGGGCGTCCTCGATGCCCAGATGGTCCAGCAGCGCGGCGGCGTCGTCGGCCATATCCTCCAGCGTGTAGACGGCCGGGCTGCGGACGCCGAGCGCCGAGCGGGCCATCCGCGGCAGCAGGGGCGCGCCGGTGTGGTGGCCCTCCACCTTGCTGGACAGGCCGACATCACGGTTGTCGTAGCGGATCACCCGCAGGCCCTGATCGACCAGCTTTTCGCAGAATCCGGTGCGCCACAACAGCAATTGGGCACCGAGACCCATGATGAGCAACACCGCCGGATCGTTCGGGTCGCCCATATCCTCGTAGTAGATGTCGATCGGGTTGTCCGCGTCGCCGGATCTGGCGTGGCCGGTACGTGTTCGCACTATTCCTGGAGTCCGTTCTGCTCGGCGGCGTTGTGCTCGCGGCTGATATCGACCATGAAGTTGGCGAAGTACCCGGTGAGCTGCGGGTCATTCATCATCTGCCACCGGGGTGCCAGCAGTTTCATGTACCGCTCGACGTAGAGGAACTGCTTGCCGATCAGGACGAGTTCGCGGGGCAGCTTGACGTCGTAGGCATCGGCCAGCGCGGACAGCTGCTTGCCGATCTCGGCGTAGGACATATCGCCGAGGTTCTGCATCGACAGCGGGGTGGCGAAGCGCTCCAGGTCCTTGGCGGCCTGCGCCTCGGGTTTGACGGTGCCGACCGCACCCATCAGCACCACGATCTTGCCCGCGGCCGCGTGGTCCTTCTTGACCAGCAGGGCATGGACCAGCTCGCGCAGCAGCCAGCGGGTCCGCGGATCGATGCGGCCCATGATGCCGAAGTCGAAGAACACGATCTTGCCGTCGTCGTCGACATAGAGGTTCCCGGCGTGCAGGTCGCCGTGGAACAGCCCGTGCCGCAGCCCGCCCTCGAACACGCTGAACAGCAGCGCCTTGACCAGTGCGACCCCGTCGAATCCCTTCTTGCGGATCGCGGCGACATCGTCGATGCGGACGCCGGTCACCCGCTCCATGGTGAGCACCCGCTGGCTGGTGAGGTCCCAGTAGACCTGCGGGACCCGGATGTTCGCGCCGAGCGGTGAGGCGTGCATATGCGACACCCAGGCGTCCATCGACTGGGCTTCGAGCCGGAAGTCGAGTTCCTCGGCGAGATTGTCGGCGAAGTCGGCGATCACGTCCTGGGCCGACAGCCGCCGGCCCAGCTTGGCCAACTCGACCACCTGCGCGCCGCGCTTGAGGATCTGCAGGTCGGCCGCGACCCGGCGGCGGATACCCGGCCGCTGGATCTTGACCACCACCTCTTCGCCGCTGTGCAGCGTCGCGTAGTGCACCTGGGCGATCGACGCCGACGCGAACGGCTTCACGTCGAAGCTCTTGAACAGGTGCTCGGGCTCGTCGCCGAGCTCGTCCCTGAAAAGGTCGCGCACCGCCTCCTCGTCGGCCGGCGGCACCCGGTCCAGCAGGCTGCGGAACTCGCGGCTGAGCTGCTCACCGAAAGCCCCCGGGCTCGACGCGATGATCTGGCCGAATTTGACGTAGGTGGGGCCGAGGTCGGAGAACGTCTGCGGGACCTGCCTGATGATCTTCTGCTGCAGCGAACCGCGGCCGAAGATATTGGAGACGACGCGGGCGCCGGTCCGGGTGATCTGCCAACCCGTTGCTCCGACGCGGGCGGCCTCGACCGGCAACGGCACCCGGTCCAGCCTGGCCCCCTCGCGGTGCCTGGGTCTCGGCGGCGTTGTGCTCATAGCTGCAGTGTCTCAAAACCCGCGGTACCGCCAAAAATGTGTGTGCGGCGCGTCACACCGTGGCGAGGCCCTGCGCGGTGCTGTCTGCGAGGCTCGCCTCGACCTCCTCCCGGGTGCGCGCCGGGTCGGTGCCGCTCCGGTAGGCCGGTTCGGTGTGCGGGGCCAGCTCCGGATCGACACCGTCGGCCACCCTGGCCCTGGCCTGCCGGAACTCGGGAATCGGGCCTGCCGCGAACTCGAGCCCGTTGAGGATCGACCACACCGCGCCGCGTCGCGCCGTGCGCTCGACCAGGTTGGGATTCTGATGCTGGATCAGCTGGGCCGCCCAGCGCGGCATGGTGTCGCGGATCGCCCAGTCGATCGCGCTCTGCGGGAGCGCCACATTCGGGCCGGTGGCCATCGCCGCGCCGTGGGTGAGGGCCAGGCGGGGCAGATAGGCCTGCAGGCAGTCCAGCGTCTCGGCCTTGGTGGCAGGCAGGTCGGTGCCGCCGAGCGCGTGCCCGACCCGGACGAACTCGCCGTAGTACCGGTCGAGTTTCTTGCCGCGCAACGGTTGTGGGTGATAGAGCTCGTGTGCGGTGGCCAGGCCCCACACCACGGTGGCGTAGTTCCAGCGCAGCCAGTCCGGGTCGTCGGCGTCATAGGCGACGCCGTCCGGGCGGGTGCCCTTGATCGTGTGGTGCATCGCGCGCACGGTCGCGGCCAGCCGCTCGGCGGTGTCGGTGCTGCCGTAGGCGGTGCCGATGAAGAACGCGATCGAGTGGCCGAGCCGGATCGCGGCGCCCTTCGGGTCGATCACGGGGACCGCGGTGCCGTCCTCGTCGCGCTGCACCAGCCGGGAGTGGTGCATGCCCATCCAGTAGATCGACGGATCGAGGCGCTCCATGAACGCCGCGCACTGCAGGCCGAAGATCAGGACGTGCTTGTGGGAGTGCACATGCCAGGTCGCGCTGCCCGGGCCGAACCAGCCCGGGTCGCCCTGCGGCCCGGCGAAATCCATACCGCGGAAGTAGTTTCTGCGGATATCGCGGTCGAACTTCTGATTGAGCCACTGGCCGACGAACTGATGAGGTAGAAACGGCAACGAAGGCAAGGGCACGGTGAACTCCTCCGGAATGTCTGGTCACGCCTGTAACCACACTACATTTTGGATACGGCCGTGACCAGATCTAATCTGAAGGCATGCCCGGAACTTCCAGCCCGACCCGGTGGGCCGGCGTCCCGCTCACGGACCGCCGCGCCGAGCGCCGCGCGCTGCTGGTCGGCGCGGCGTTCCGGCTGTTCGGCGCCGGTGGCGAGGCCGCGCTCTCGGTGCGCTCGGTGTGTCGCGAATGCGGGCTCAACACCCGCTACTTCTACGAGAGCTTCGCGGGCACCGACGACCTGCTCGGCGCGGCCTATGACGAGGTGAGCGCGGCCCTGGCCGCCGACGTCGACGCGGCGATGGCCGCGACCGGCGATTCCCTGCGGGAGCGGACCGGGGCCGGGATCGCGGCCGTGCTCGGGTTCAGCTCGGCCGACCCGCGGCGGGGCCGGATCCTGTTCACCGACGCCAGGGCCAACCCGGTGCTGGCCGCCCGCCGTGCCGCCACCCAGGACCTGCTGCGCGAGGCCGTGCTCAGCGCGGGCGGGCGTCTGCACCCCGCATCCGATCCGGTGGCCGGCCAGGTCGGGGCCGCGATGTACACCGGGGCGATGGCCGAACTGGCCCAGCAGTGGCTGGCCGGCCACCTCGGCGACGACCTCGACGCCGTGGTGGAGCACGCGGTCCGGCTCGTGCTCGGCCGGTAGCGCGCCGCACCAGCGACTTCGAACGCGTTCCCGGAATCCCTTCCCCGTTTCCCCTGCGGTCACGTCCGCGTCATCGGCGCTGGGGAGATTGAACGGGTGGGGCTTTCGGGAGATGCATGGGGTGTGCGCGGCGGCTCGCAGACAATCCGTGATCCCGACGCCGGCGGCTACTTCGGTTCGTACGGCGGACGTTTCATGCCGGAGGCGCTCATGGCCGGTATCGACGAGGTCGCCGACGCATATGCGAAGGCGCGCGTCGACGAACTTTTCCTCGACGAGTTGTACCGGCTGCAGCGCCATTTCACCGGCCGGCCGTCGCCGCTGTACGAGGCGCGGCGGCTCAGCGCGCACGCCGGCGGCGCCCGGCTGTTCCTGAAGCGAGAAGACCTCAATCACACCGGATCCCACAACATCAACAACGCGCTGGGCCAGACCCTGCTGGCCCGGCGCCTCGGCAAGACCCGGGTGATCGCCGAGACCGGAGCGGGTCAGCACGGGGTGGCCACCGCGACGGCGTGCGCACAGCTCGGCCTGGAATGCGTCGTGTACATGGGCGGTGCCGACGCCGACCGGCAGGCGCTGAACGTGCTGCGGATGCGGCTGCTCGGGGCGCAGGTCGTCACGGTGGGCGCCGGTTCGAGAACGCTCAAGGACGCGATCACCGAAGCGTTCCGCGACGGCGTCGGCAACGCCGAGAGCACCTACTACTGCTTCGGCACCGCGTCCGGGCCGCACCCCTTTCCCGTCATGGTGCGCGATCTGCAACGGGTGATCGGGGTGGAGGCGCGCCGACAGATCCTCGAACAGACCGACAGGCTGCCCGATGCCGTGACGGCCTGCGTGGGCGGCGGATCGAACGCGATCGGCATCTTCCACGGGTTCATCGACGATCCCGACGTCCGGCTGGTCGGCTATGAGGCCGCCGGTGCCGGTGTCGAAACCGGGAGGCACGCGGCCAGCCTTGGCGTCGGGTCGCCGGGTGTCTTCCACGGCGCGTACTCGTACCTGTTGCAGGACGAGGAGGGCCAGACCCTCGAATCGCATTCGCTCGGTGCGGGTCTGGACTATCCGGCGGTGGGGCCCGAGCACGCCTTCCTCAAGGACAGCGGCCGGGCCGATTACCGGTCGGTCACCGACGCCGAGGCGATGTCGGCCTTCGCGCTGCTGTGCCGCACCGAGGGCATCGTGGCGGCGATCGAGTCGGTCCACGCGGTCGCGGGTGCGTTGGCGCTCGGCCGCGAACTGGGCCGCGATGCGGTCGTCGTGGTCAATCTGTCGGGCAGCGGGGACAAGGACGTCCCGGCCGCCGCCCGGTGGTTCGATCTTGCCGAACCACCGGGAGCGGCACCGCTCAGCTGACCGGCGCCCGCCAGCGCCTGATCCAATCGGTCTCCGGCCACTGCTCCTCGGCCGCCATCAGCTCGTACATCGTTGCCCGGTCGATGGATTCACGGATGATGTCGGCATGGCCTGCGTGCCGGCTGAGTTCCTCGATCAGGTGCAGCGCCACCCAGCGCACCGTCCAGTGGTCGAGATCCTGGGGGAACCACGGCACGTTGCGGGGCACCGGTACCGACGCGTCGAGGTCCTGCCCGGCGAACACCCGCAGCGTTTCGGCGTTCTGCGCCTTGAGCGCGTCGAGCAGACCGGCCAGCGTCTCGTCGTCGCGCATCACGTACTGGTCGGTGTACTCGGCCATCTGCTCCTCGACCGGCCGGGGATCGGGCGGCGGCGCGGCGGGTGCGTGCGCGGCCCGCTCGGCCCACCCTTTCTGCACCCCGGCCGCGTGTTTGATCAGCCCGCCGACCGACAGCGCGCTGACCGACGGGGTGGCCCTGGCCTGATCGTCGGTCAGCCCGTGCGCGACCGCGAAGAAGGCGTTCTGCTGGAATTCGATGAAGTTGATCAGAGTCTGGCGTTCGTCGCCTGCGGGAGCGGGCATACCTGGCATATCAGTTCTCCTTGCGGTGGGCCGGGCGGTTGGTGTGGACGTAAAGATCACGGATGCAGGCGATTTCGGCGCCGTGGTGAATGGCCTCGCGGTTGATGTGCAGGACCAGCTCGGCCATCGGATGATCGGCCCACGGCCCCTCGGCCGGGCCGACCGGCTTGGCCAGGTCATCCTCGCTCAGGCTGCGGACACCGTCGATCCAATGTCGGTAGGCGTCGTCGAGCTGGGCGAGTGCGGTGGCGGCGTCGGTCGCATACGGCCAGGACTGGTAGTCGGCGGGCGGCCCGCCGAAATGGGAGTGGCTGCGCATCGCGAAGACGCCGACGATCACATGCCCGAGCCGCCAGGCGATCGTGGTGAACGGTTCCGGCTGCGGGGGCGGGTAGCTGAAATCGATGGCGCCGTCGGGGTGGATCGTCCAGCAGTCGGCCACCGGCTGCCAGAAGTACTCGTCGTCGGTCAGACCGTCGAGGCGGGGCCGCAGGTGCTGCGTCCAGTGGTAATCCAGCTGGTCGGGGAGGAGGTCTATCTGCATGGGACCACCCTCGCACGCACATAGGACAGTTTCGTTCCTAAAATTGCGGGACACTTGCGGTCATGGTTCGAACCACCGACACCACCGGGCGCGTCGTGCAGCTGCTCGGCCTGCTGCAGGCGCGGCGGGTCTGGTCCGGCGCCGAACTCGCCGAGCGGCTCGGCGTCACCGGCCGCAGCGTGCGCCGCGATATCGAACGCCTGCGTGACCTCGGCTATCCCGTCCACGCCAGCAAGGGCCACGGCGGCGGCTACCAGCTCGGCGCGGGTGCCGCGCTGCCGCCGCTGCTGCTCGATCCGGACGAGGCGGTGGCGATGGCGGTCTGCCTGCGGCTGGCGGCCGGCGGCAGCGTCGCCGGGATCGGCGAATCGGCGTTGCGGGCCCTGTCCAAGCTGGACCAGGTCATGCCCGCGCGGCTGCGCTCGCAGGTGTCGGCCGTGCACGATGCGACCGTCACGCTGACCCAGAACCCGTCGGACCCGCCGGTGGAGCCCGATGTGCTGATGACGCTGGCCCGGGCCTGCCGCGACCATGAGCACGTCACGGCCGGCTACACCGATATCCGGGGCACCAGCACGCAGCGGCGGCTGGAGCCCTACCAGCTCGTGACCACCGGCAGGCGCTGGTATCTGATGGCCTACGACCGCGACCGTGCGGACTGGCGCAGCCTGCGGCTGGACCGGATGTCGGATGCGCGGGCGATGGGCAGCACCTTCGTCGCGCGCGACGCGCCCGACGCCGCGAGCTACGTGCGGCGCGCGATCAGCTCCTCGCCCTACCGCCACATCGCGCGGGTGCGCTACCGGGCGCCGCAAGAGGCTGTGGCGCAGATGTTCTCGCCGGCGTCGGCGACCGTGGAGGCCGACGGCCCCGATGCCTGCATCGTCACCGCGGGGGCCGACGACCCCGAACGGATGGTGCTCTACTTCGCCACCGTGGGGTACGACTTCGAGGTGCTCGAACCGCCCGAGGTGATCGCGGCGGTGCGGTCCGTCATCGACCGTCTGCACCGCGCCACACCCCGCCGAGCAGACGCGTAGGCACCCGGATCGGCGCGGACTGGGGTACCGGAGCGTCTGCTCGACGTAGGGTTTTTGGGGTGCATGTCACATCAGCGCAGACGACGGAGCTGTTTGCCGGACCGGCCGACGGTCCCCGCCAGGTGGTCCGGGTGCGCTATACCGGCGCCGAACCGGGTGACACGCTCACCGTGACCGGCGACGGGGTGTCGGGTGAAGCCGCCGCCGCGCCCGGCGACGGCGTGGCCGAGGTGGGCGTCACCGTGGCCGATGCGGTGCCCGGTGAGCGCCGGGCCGCACGGGCGGGCGACGTCGAGTTCGAGTTCACCGTCGCCGAACCCGGCTGGACGATGTACATGATCAGCCACTTCCACTACGACCCGGTGTGGTGGAACACCCAGGCCGCCTACACCAGCGTGTGGACCGAGGATCCGCCCGGTGCGTGCCGCCAGACCCACAGCTTCGACCTGGTGCGGGCGCACCTCGAGATGGCCCGCCGCGAGCCGGAATACAAGTTCGTCCTGGCCGAGGTGGACTATCTCAAACCGTATTGGGACGCCCACCCCGAGGACCGCCCCGACCTGCGCCGGTTCATCGCCGACGGGCGGATCGAGATCATGGGCGGCACCTACAACGAGCCGAACACCAACCTCAACAGCCCCGAGACCGCGATCCGGAACTTCGTGGCGGGCATGGGGTTTCAGCGGGACATCCTGGGTGCGAAACCGGCGACGGCCTGGCAGCTCGACGTGTTCGGGCACGATCCGCAGTTCCCCGGGATGGCCGCCGACGCGGGCCTGACCTCCAGTTCGTGGGCCCGCGGGCCGCATCACCAGTGGGGGCCGATGCAGAACGACGGCGACCCCGAACGCATGCAGTTCGCCAGCGAATTCGAATGGATCGCACCGTCGGGGCGCGGCCTGCTCACCCATTACATGCCCGCGCACTATTCGGCGGGCTGGTGGATGGACTCGTCGGCATCGCTGGCCGAGGCCGAGGAATCCACCTACACCCTGTTCACCAAACTCAAGCGCGTCGCGCTGACCCGCAATGTGCTGCTGCCGGTCGGCACCGATTACACCCCGCCGAACAAATGGGTCACCCAGATCCACCGTGACTGGAACGCCCGCTATGTGTGGCCCAGGTTCATCTGCGCCCTGCCCGGTGAGTTCTTCGCCGCCGTGCGGGCCGAGCTCGACGACCGCGGCATCGCGCCGTCCCCGCAGACCCGCGATATGAACCCGATCTACACCGGTAAGGACGTCTCCTATATCGACACCAAACAGGCGAACCGGGCCGCCGAGGACGCCGTGCTCGACGCCGAGCGGTTCGCGGTGTTCGCCGGGCTGCTCGGCGGTGCGGACTACCCGCAGGCCGCCCTGGCCAAGGCGTGGGTGCAACTGGCCTACGGTGCCCATCACGACGCCATCACCGGGTCCGAATCCGACCAGGTCTACCTCGATCTGCTGACCAGCTGGCGCGATGCGTGGGAGCTGGGCACCGCCGCCCGCGACAACGCGCTGACCCTGCTGTCGGAGGCCGTCGGTGGCCAGGACGCCGAATCCGTCGTGGTGTGGAACCCGTTGGCGCACAACCGCACCGATATCGTCACGGTGCATCTGGACGAACGGTTCCCCGGCGCGGTGCGCGACAGCGACGGAACCGAGATCCCCGTGGTGACCGACCACGGCGGCAGGACCGTGAGCTGGCTGGCCCGCGACATTCCGTCGCTGGGCTGGCGCTCGTACCGGCTCACCGTCGGTTCGGCGTCGGGCTGGGAACCCATGACCGGCTCGGGTATCGCCAACGATCGCTACCGGCTGCGGGTGGATGCGGCCCGCGGTGGTGGCGTCGACTCCCTCGTCCGCGACGGGCGCGAGCTCATCGCGGCCGGCGCGGTGGGCAACGAACTCGCCGTCTACGACGAATATCCGGCCCACCCCGAGGCCGGCGAGGGGCCGTGGCATCTGCTGCCCAAGGGGCCGGTGGTGTGCTCATCGGAGCGGCCCGCCGACGAGGTGCGTTGCTACCGAAGCGCCGTGGGGCAGCGGGTGGTCGTGCGCGGCCGGATCGGTGACGTGCTGCGCTACACCCAGACCATCACCCTGTGGGACGGCCTGGACCGGATCGACTGCCGGACCACGGTCGACGAATTCGTCGGCGCCGACCAGCTTCTGCGGTTGCGCTGGCCGTGCCCGATTCCGGGCGCGCTGCCGGTGAGCGAGGTCGGCGATGCGGTCATCGGGCGCGGATTCGGGCTGATGCACGACGGCGACGGCGCGGTCGACGCGGCGCAGCGGCCGTGGACCCTGGACAATCCCGCCTACGCCTGGTTCGGGTTGTCCTCGGCGGTGCGGATCCGGGTGGGGGATGCCGTGCGGGCGGTGTCGGTGGCCGAAATCGTCACCGCCGAGGCCGGCCCGGCCGCACCGCGCGAGCTGATGGTGGCGCTGGTGCGGGCCGGGGTGACCGCCACCTGCAGCAGCGCCGAAAAACCCCGCTACGGCGACCTCACCGTCGACTCCAACCTGCCCGACGCCCGGTTCACGCTCGGCCGACCCGACGAGAACTCCTTCACCGCAGCGGTTCTCGCGTCGGCCGATCCGGTCTACCGTGCGGAGTTCAAACGCCAGCTCGATGCGAAGGGAACGGCCCTGGTATGGGTCCCGGCCGAGGCTCCGCTGACCGAAAAGTGGGTGCCCGGCGCGGATTTGCGCGGGGTGGCGGCGCTGCCGGTGCTGATCATCGCCGGTGACCTCGGCGCGGTGGTCGATGATCTGGCCGACGCCGAGATCGTGGTCGAGCAGCACGCCCCCGCCGGCACCGAACCGTTCGAGGCGCATACCGTCGCGGTGCTCAATCGCGGTGTGCCCAGCTTCGCCGTCGACCCCGACGGCACCCTGCACACCTCGCTCATGCGGTCGTGTACCGGCTGGCCGTCGGGTACCTGGATCGACCCGCCGCGGCGGACCGCACCCGACGGCTCCAATTTCCAGCTGCAGCACTGGACCCACACCTTCGACTACGCGCTCGTCGCCGGGGACGGCGACTGGCGTGCGGTCGGGGTGCCGGCGCGGGGCGCCGAATTCAACCGGCCGCTACCCGCCCTGCCCGTGCGGGGCGCGGGTGGTGGCCTGCCGGCCTGGGGTTCGCTGCTGGAGATCGAACCCGCGGGCCGGGTGCAACTGGCCGCGCTCAAGGCCTCGGGCAATCCGCTGGCCTCCGGTAGCGCGCGGGCCGTCGACCCGTCCGACGGGGTGACCGCGCGGCTGGTCGAGATCACCGGCCGCGCAACCGATGTGCGGATCACCACGGGCCTGCGCACGGTATCAGAGGCGGCCCACCTGACCCTGCTGGAGGAATCGAGGCCGCGGCCGGTGGAGTCGAATCGGCTGAGCCTGCACGGGTATGAGATCGCGACCCTGGCGACCGGGCTGAATCTGCCGGGAGTGCTGCGGGCCGATCATCGGCAGCTGGCCCCTGACGCCGAGGCCGCGCAGCCGCTCTACGCCCGCTACTGGTTGCACAACCGTGGCCCCGCGCCGCTCGGCGGACTGCCCGCGGTGGCCCACCTGGACCCGGAGAACGTGTCCGCGCAACCGGGTTCGCAGGTCGTCCTGCGCCTCACCGCGGCCAGCGACTGTACCGACGCCGCGCTGCACGGCCGGGTCAGGGTCACCGCGCCGCGGGGCTGGACGGCCGACCCCGCCGAGCTGCCGTTCGTCCTGCCGCCCACCGAGCATCTGGAAACCGAGGTGGTGCTGACGGTCCCGGCAGACACCGGCGCCGGGCTGTACCCGGTGTCCGCCGAGCTCGCGGTCACCGGCGGTGACTCGGCGGCGCTGCCGCCGTCCTGGCGGCAGCGGGTCGAGGACATCTGCGTGGTGACCGTCGGCGAACCGGCCGGGCAGATCCTCAAGCTGGTCACCGGGCCCACACCCGTCAAGGTCAAAGCCGGTGACACCGCGCACCTGTGGGTGACGGTGGGCACCGACGCGCGCACCGACCTGACCGCCGAGGCGCACCTGATCAGCCCGTGGGGCACCTGGGAGTGGCTGGGCCCGGCCGCGGTCGGGGCCCGGATCCCCGGGGGCGGCCAGGTCGAGATCGGCTTCGAGTTCACCCCGCCGGTCTGGGTCGAGCCGGGGGAGTGGTGGGCGTTGATCCGGGTGGGTTGCGCTGGGCGGCTGGTGTATTCGCCGGCGGTGAAGGTCGTGGTGCGGTGACCGCGCACGCGGCCGTCGTCGCGGGGGCCCCGGTCCCGGTCACCGAGATCGACGGACGCGAGGCGGCGTTGCGGGCGTCCAACCTGGCGTCGGCGCTCCCACACCCCGGCACCAGTGAGGGCCGTCAGCTGCGCCGCTGGCTCACCCAGTTGGTCGCCGCCGAGCGGGTGATCGCCGCCGAGGCCCACGCCAGGGGTCTGACCGGGGCCGACGCTCCCGCCGAGCCCGAGGTGCTCCCCGATGTCGCCGCGCGGTTGGAGATCGGCAGCGTCGCCGCATCGGTCCTGGCCGGACCGCAGGCCAGGGCGGTATTCGCGGAGGTGACCGCCGCCGTCGTCGTCACCGAATCCGACATCGCCGCCTACCACACCCGCAACCCGCTGCGTTTCGCCGCCAAACCGGCTCTCGGACAGCACGGTTGGCTGGAGCGCCCGGTCGCACCGCGGTTGGCGCAGGTGCATGACCGGATCGCCGGGCACCTGCTGGGATCGGCCCGCAGGCGCGCGTTCCGGTTGTGGTTCGATGAACGCTGTGCCGCCCTGGTCGAACTCGCCCCCGGTTTCGAGCATCCGGGCGATCCACGTCAACCTGACAACACCCACAGACACTGATTGGCCACCGCAGCTATGACGCTCACCCTCGCGCTGGACATCGGCGGCACCAAGATCGCCGCCGGTCTGGTCGACCCGGACGGACGCCTGTTGCATCGGGCCGTGCTGCCCACCCCGGACGGGGATGCCGAGACGATCTGGGCCGTCGTCGAACGCCTTCTGACTGAGACCCTGGCGCGTGCCGACGGCGCGGTGCGCGGCGTCGGCATCGCCGCGGCCGGACCGATCGACCTGCCGTCCGGCACCGTCAGCCCGATCAATATCACCGAGTGGCAACGCTTCCCGCTCGTGGAGCGGGTGGCCGCGGCGACCCGGCTGCCGGTCCGGCTCGGCGGCGACGGGCTGTGCATGGCGCTGGGTGAGCATTGGCGCGGCGCCGGGCAGGGGGCCGCGTTTCTGCTGGGCATGGTGGTCTCCACCGGTGTGGGCGGTGGGCTGGTGCTCGACGGCGCGCCCTATGACGGCCGCACCGGCAATGCCGGTCACGCCGGCCACGTCATCGTCGACCCCGACGGCGCGCGGCCGTGCACGTGCGGTGGGCACGGATGCGTGGAGACCGTCGCATCGGGTCCCAATATGGCGAGGTGGGCACGCGAGCAGGGCTGGGACGCCCCGGACGGGGCCGACGCGAAGGAGCTCGCCGATGCCGCGCTCGCGGGTGATCCGGTGGCGGTCAAGGCATTTCACCGCGGGGCGCGGGCGGTGGCGGCGATGATCGCCTCGGTGGGTGCGGTGTGCGACCTTGACCTGGTGGTGATCGGCGGCGGGGTGGCCAAATCGGGCGAGTTGTTGTTCGGCCCGGTCCGCGAAGCGCTGACCGGCTACGCCGGGCTGGATTTCCTGCGGGGGTTGCGGGTGGTGCCCGCGGCGCTCGGCGGTGACGCGGGCCTGGTCGGGGCCGCCGCCCTGGTGCGGGACTGACGGCGCCGCGCCGGGCGCTGCATATGGGTGCGGCCCCAGTCGCACAGGCCCTGTAGCACCGGCGCCAGCGTCATGCCGTACTCGGAGATCGAGTAGTGCACGCACGGCGGGATGGTGCCGGCGTCGTGGCGGTCGATGATGCCGTCAGCGACCAGTTCGTGCAGGTGGCGGATGAGCATGCGCTCGGTGATGTCGGGGATGCTGCGCCGAAGCTCGGCGGTGCGCATCGGTCCGTCGCACAGCCGCCACAGGATGGTGCCCTTCCAGCGGCCGTCGATGACCGAGAGCGTGGCATCGATCGGGCAGTCGCCGACCTCCTTCTTGGATACCGCCATCGAACCCTCCATGCTGACTAATTTGTCAGTACCTTGTTTTCTGTCAGCATAGCGATCAGGGTGGATCCCGTGAAGGAGATCACCGAGGTCACCGAGATTATCGAGATCGCCGCCCTGCTGGTGACCGGTGCACTGGTGGGCATCGAGTTCGGCGTCACCGCGTTCTTCCACCCGATCCTGGAGCGGCTGCCCGACCCGCAGTATGTGCAGGCCCGCGGCGCGAGCGCCCGGGTGCTCGGCAAGGTGATGCCGTTCTGGTACGGCACCGCGCTGGCGCTGCAGCTCGCCGTGGCGGTGGTGTGGCCCGGGCCGGCGGTCATCGGCGCGGTGGTCACCATGGTCGTGGTCATGGCGTTGACGCTGACCGCCTTGGTGCCGGTCAACAATCGGGTCGCGGCCTGGGCCGGGCCCGCCGACATCTCGCGTGCCGATGCCCGCCGCTGGGACCGGTTGCACTGGGTGCGGGTCGGCCTGCTGGCGGTGGGCTTCGTACTGCTCTTGCTGGCAACCCCGTCCTGAGGCACCGCGAGCGACCGCTCCGGTACGGGAGATGCGGCGTGTCGGCGTGCAGACGCGGTCGCTCGCGGTGCCAGGTCGGCGCGTTTTGGCCGATCGCGGGGTCGTCGGCTATTCTTGTCCGGTTCCACCGAAGACCGTCGGTCACCGATGAGCGCTTGCGCGAAGAGTAAGTAGCTCGGCAATCGGTTGAAGGTCCGGGAGATGATCCCGGCGGCCCACGCAGGAGGACGAGGTAGAAGCATTCTTGCGCGCCCCGACCTGTCTGCGTCGGGGCGTTCGTCATTTCCAGGCCTTCCTGGGTTCGAGGTGGGGTACCCGATACCCATTACAAGGAGGCATGCATGGCCACGGATGACAAGGCCGCAGCGGTTGCCGACATTGTCGAGAGGTTCCAGGCGTCGACGGCGGCGGTCGTCACCGAATACCGCGGCCTGACGGTGACCAACATCGCCGAGCTGCGCCGTTCGCTCGGTGACTCCGCCAGCTATCGCGTCGCCAAGAACACTCTGGTCAAGCGGGCCGCGGCCGAGGCAGGCATCGAAGGCCTCGACGAGCTGTTCACCGGCCCGACCGCGATCGCGTTCGTCAAGGGCGAGGCGGTCGACGCCGCCAAGGCGATCAAGAAGTTCGCCAAGGGCAACAAGGCGCTCGTCATCAAGGGCGGCTACATGGACGGCAAGCCGCTGTCCGTCGCCGAGGTCGAGCGGATCGCCGACCTGGAGTCGCGCGAGGTGCTGCTGGCCAAGCTGGCAGGCGCCATGAAGGGCAACCTGTCCAAGGCCGCGGGCCTGTTCAACGCGCCCGCATCTCAGGTCGCCCGGCTGGCCGCCGCGCTGCAGGAGAAGAAGTCCGCCGAAGAGGCTGCGTAACCGCAAACCGCACAACCCACCAACCACAAATTTCGTAAGAAGAAGGAAGGACCATCACCATGGCCAAGCTGTCCACCGAAGAGCTGCTGGACGCGTTCAAGGAAATGACCCTGCTGGAGCTCTCTGAGTTCGTGAAGCAGTTCGAGGAGGTCTTCGAGGTCACCGCCGCCGCACCGGTCGCCGTTGCCGCCGCCGGTGGCGCCGCCGCCCCCGCCGAGGCCGCCGAGGAGCAGTCGGAGTTCGACGTCATCCTCGAGGGTGCCGGCGACAAGAAGATCGGTGTCATCAAGGTCGTCCGCGAGATCGTCTCCGGCCTTGGCCTCAAGGAGGCCAAGGATCTGGTCGACAGCGCCCCCAAGCCGCTGCTGGAGAAGGTCACCAAGGAAGCCGCCGAGGAGGCCAAGGGCAAGCTCGAGGCCGCCGGCGCATCGGTCACCGTCAAGTAAATCGCGATTCCGCGCAGCGAACCCCCGGATCCTCACGGTTCCGGGGGTTCTTTGCTGTCGAGGTCACAGCAAGCCGACGACATCGGGACAACCTCGAATCCGGCCTGCCGGGTGCGCTATGGTGACTCAAGCCACAGGCCAGAGCGGTGGCGCGGTGCTGCGTAGCTGGAAGGAACTTTGACATGGGCGTCCAAATCGACGTGACGGGACTGAGCAAGTCGTTTGGATCGTCCAAAATCTGGGAAGACGTCACGATGACCATCCCGGCCGGCGAGGTCAGCGTGCTGCTGGGCCCGTCGGGTACCGGTAAATCGGTGTTCCTGAAGTCGCTGATCGGGCTGCTGCGCCCGGAGCGTGGCGAGATCATCATCGACGGCACCGACATCCTGGAATGCTCCGCCAAGGAGCTCTACGAGATCCGCACGTTGTTCGGTGTGCTGTTCCAGGACGGCGCGCTGTTCGGCTCGATGAACATCTACGACAACACCGCCTTCCCGCTGCGTGAGCACACCAAGAAGTCCGAGAGCGAAATCCGCAACATCGTCATGGAGAAGCTCGACCTGGTGGGTATGCCCAACGACGGGCACAAGTTCCCCGGTGAGATCTCCGGCGGTATGCGCAAGCGGGCCGGCCTGGCCCGCGCGCTGGTGCTCGACCCGCAGATCATCCTGTGCGACGAGCCGGACTCCGGTCTTGACCCGGTCCGTACCGCCTACCTGTCCCAGCTGCTGATCGACATCAACGCGCAGATCGATGCGACGGTGCTGATCGTGACGCACAACATCAACATCGCCCGCACCGTGCCGGACAACATGGGCATGTTGTTCCGCAAGAAGCTGGTGATGTTCGGGCCCCGCGAGGTGCTGTTGACCAGCGAGGAGCCCGTGGTCAAGCAGTTCCTCAACGGTCGCAGGATCGGGCCGATCGGGATGTCGGAGGAGAAGGACGAGGCCACTGCGGCCGCCGAGCAGGCGCTCGTCGACGCCGGTCAGCACGACGGCGGTGTCGAAGAGATCGAGGGTGTGCCGCCGCAGCTGCAGGCCACCCCGGGTATGCCGGAACGCCAGGCGGTGGGCCGTCGTCAGGCCAGGGTGCGCGAGATGATGCACACGCTGCCGCCCGCCGCCCAGGCCGCCATCCTCGACGAGCTCAACAGCTCCGGTGCGGCCCAGCCGCCCGCCCAGGCCTACACCGAGCAGGCCGCCGGCTACGACGAGCCGACCGCGCGGCACCAGCGCCCGGTCGAGGACGACGCCCCGACCGGTGCGATCGAGGTTCCCCGGCAGGGCTGAGCTCGCGAAAGACGGTGCCGCTCAGTAACCTTCGGCGCTGTCGATGGTCCCGATCAGCTGCTGGCCCGCGGCGAACCGGACCAGGTTCTGCTCGATCCGCCTGGCCAGCAGCGGCACGATCATCTCGATGGTGTCCGCGGTGTGCGGAGTGACGATGGTGTTGCCCAGCGTCCAGAGCGGATGGCCGTCGGGCAGCGGCTCCGGATCGGTGACATCGACCGCGGCGCCGGCGATGCGGCCCGATTCCAGCGCGTCGACCAGATGATCGGTCACCACGAGCCCGCCCCGCGCCACGTTGACGAACATTGCCCGCGGATTCATCAGGGCGAACTCGACCTCGCTGAACATGCCGTAGGTCTCCGGGGTGAGTGCTGCGGCCAGCACGACCACCTCGGCGTCGGGGAGTTCGCGGTGCAGATGCTCCATGGTCAGCACGCGGTGCGCGTCGGGGACCGGCAGCGGGCGCCTGCGGATCACGGTGGTCGTCGTCGAATACACCGTCAGCAGCCGGGCGAGTTCCCGCCCGATACCGCCACCGCCGACGATCAGCACACGTTTGCGGTGTAGCGAGGATCCGGCCTGCTCACCCCAGCCGGTGGCGCGCAGCCGCTCGGGTAGCCGCCGCAGCAGGGCCAGGATCAGGGCGTGCGCGTGCTCGGCCACCGGCTCGGCGTAGGCGCCCTTCGCCGACGTCCAGATCACGTCGCCGCGCGCCCTGACCGCCCCCGACCGGAAGAAGTCCTCCACCCCGGCCGCGGGCAGCTGGACCCATCGAATCGACCGGAGTTCGCTGACGGTGCGGGCGAGCACATCCGGTGCGCCGTGCCGCGACCAGATCAGTACGTCGGGGTGCTCGCCGGTGTCGACGAGGGTGCCACCGCCGCCGGTGACGGCACGCTCATAGGCGGCGACGGTGTCGGGCATGATGCTGACCTTCAGCGGGTGGGCCGTCATGCCGGCCCACCCGCACCGAACCGTTCCGGCCGGTACGCCGCCAGCAGCGGCGACCGATGGCCCGGCTCGAGCAGCTCGGTGCCGAGCAGCTCACCGATCACCGGTCCCAGGGTCGCACCGCTGTGGCTGAACGCCACCCAGCAATTGGCCAGACCCGGGAGTTGCCCGACGACCGACCAGCCGTCGCCGGGAATCGGGCGCAGCCCCGTCGCCACCCGGTCGAGGCGCAGCGCCGCGCCCCCGGCGAACAGTCCGCTCAGGTCGGCGAGCGAGGCCTGCACCGAACCGTCGTCGACCACGAATCCGCCCCGCGGATCGGGGCGCAGGGCCTGTTCGATCACCGAGGTGTGTACGACGGCCCCGCCGCCGGGGCGGGGCCGCAGGCTGCCCACCGGGGTGCGGACCAGCATCCGCAGCTGCAACGAACTGGGTGCGGTGAACAGCAACGCCGCCTTGGTGCTGCGCTGCGGCACCACCAGACCGGCCGCCGCCAGCAGGTCCGTGGTCGCCGCGCCGGCCGCGACGACCAGCTCATCGCCGTCGACCGTGGTGTCGTCCGACAGCACGGCCCGCGCGCGGCCGCCCGCCTCGACCACCCGGGCCGCGCCGTCGATGATCAGCGAGCCGCCCCGGCCCAGCACCTCGACGAGCAGCAACCCGGTGAAGGCGGGCAGGTCGACCCAGCCCTCGTCGTGTGCGAAGAGGATCCCGTCGTCGGGCAGCGCGCCCGGCGCCAGCGCCGGTTCCAGCCGCAGCGCGTGCGCGCGGTCGACGGATTCGACGCTGTGCCCGGCGGCCCGCAGCCGGTCGAACGTCGCGGCCAGCGCCTCGACCTCGTCGGCACCCTGGATGAGCTGCACGGTGCTGCCCTCGGTCTCCCACGCCAGCGCGCCGGAGAAGCGCACCGCGCCGTCGTAGGGTGCGTGCACGGCGAATTCCCGGTAGCGGGCCAGGCTGAGCAGCCGGAGCCGGTGATAACTGTCCGGGACCTCTTGCGCGGCCCCCAGCCAGCCGAACGACCGCCACGTCGCACCGTTGCCGGGGCCCGACCCGATCACCGTCACCCTGGCGCCGCGCCGGCCGGCGGCGTGGGCGACCGAGGCCCCGAGGATGCCGTCGCCGAGGACGACGATGTGCTTGCTCCCGGGGTTGCTGCGCATGCCTGGCGACTCCCACTTCTGCTGTGAACGTTCGGACGTGACCCCACCATGAGAACCCGCGCCGATGACGAACGTGTAGCGGGTTCCGCCGCGCGGAACGCCGTTGAGATGCGCCGTGAGCCCCGCAACACTCGACCGCATCCTGCCGCTGAGCGCACATCCGGCGATGCGGGTCCGGGCCACTCGAAAGGAAGATGCATGCGTCGATCACGGAAGGGGCTGGCCGCGGTCGCGGTGCTGGCCCTCGCTCTGACCGGATGCTCCTCGGGTGACGGTGCCGAGCCTCGGGCCTCGGCCGAGAAGGTCGACGAGCTGGCGGCGCTGGTGCCCGCCGACATCGCCGCCAAGGGCACGATCGGCCTCGGCGTCAACGTCGATATCGCCCCGCTGAAGTTCATCGACGACGCGGGGGAGGTCACCGGGTTCTCGATCGAGCAGTTCCAGCTCGCCAGCGAGGTACTCGGCCTGCAGGTCAACGTCGAGCAGGGGTCGTTCGACTCGCTGATCCCCGGTCTGGAATCGGGACGCTACGGCGCGTTGGCCTCGCTCGCCGACATCAAGGACCGCCAGGCGCGGGTCCGGTTCGTCGACTTCCTGCGCGCCGGGGTCTCCTGGGTGGCCTCGGCGGACGCCGACATCGAGGTCGGCGGGCGTGACGACCTGTGCGGCCACAGCGTCGCGGTGTTGAAGGGTTCCGGCGCCGAAACCGAGATGCACCAGCAGGTGCAGCGGTGCGCGGCTACCAACGCGCCCGAGCTGAAACTGGCCGCCTACCCCGATTCGAACGCCGCGCTGCTGGCCGTGGACAGCGGCGAGGACGAACTCGCCATGATCGACTCACCGGCCGCCACCTACAACGCGGCGCAATTCCCGGACAAGTACACGGTCGCCTTCACCGAGTACACCAACCCCAACGGGATCGGCTTTCCGCTCGAACCCCCGGCGCTGGCCGATGCCTACGCCGCCGCGCTCAAGCACCTGTTCGACAGCGGGCAGTACCGGGAACTGGCCGACAAGTACCAGATCCCCGAGGGCGATCTGATCACCGACTTCCCGATCAACAAGGGCCCGGAGCTCGCGGGTTGACCGTCGGCCGGGACAGGGAGACCGCCATGGCAACGACGCAGGAGACGGCCCCGCCGCCGATCCAGGAGAGGCGCAGGCCGTTCCACTTCCTCTGGTATGTGCTGGCCGTTCTGGTCGCGATCGGCGCGGTCCGGTTCATCGTCTTCAACCCGCGGTGGCAGTGGGACATGGTCGCCGCGTACCTGTTCAATCCGCGGGTGCTGGCCGGCCTGGCGAACACCATTCAGCTGACCATCGTTTCGAGCCTGCTGGGCCTGGTGTTCGGGGTCATCGTCGCGGCCTGCCGGATCAGCGACAACCGGGTGCTGCGCGCCTTCGGCGGCATCTACATCTGGATCGTGCGGGCCGTCCCGACGCTGGTCATGTTGCTGTTCGTGTTCTTCATCGGCGCGTTGCTGCCCGACATCAGCCTGGGCCTGCCGTTCATGGAGCCGTGGTTTCAGATCCCGATGAACGATGTGATGTCGCGCTGGACCGCCGCGGTGATCGGGCTGGCGTTCTTCCTCGGCGGCTTCTCCGCGGAAATCTTCCGGGGCGGGCTGCTGGCCGTGTCGAAAGGGCAGTGGGAGGCGGCCAGCGCCCTGGGCATGGGCCGGATCACCACGCTGCGCCGGGTGATCATGCCGCAGGCGATCCGGGTCATCATCCCGCCGCTCGCCAACGAGCTGATCACGATGTTCAAGAACACCTCGCTGGTATCGGTGATCGGCTACGTGGAGCTGCTCACCACGGTGCAGCAGATCTATGCGGTGAACTTCCGCACCATCCCGCTGCTGACGGTCGCGGTGCTCTGGTACCTGGCGCTCACCAGCCTGGCCCTGCTGGGTCAACGACAGCTGGAGCGACGCTTCGGGAAGGGGTTCGACGATGCCCGCTGAACCGGCAGCCGAAACCGGTGCGCCGATCCTGTCGGCCCGCTCGGTGGTCAAGACGTTCGGCGAGTTCACCGCGCTGCGCGGCGTCGACATCGAGCTGAACCTCGGCGAGGTGGCCGTGCTGGTCGGCTCGTCCGGTTCGGGCAAGAGCACCCTCATCCGGTGCCTGAACCTGCTCGAACCCATCGACGCCGGCGAGATCGAGTTCAAAGGTGAGCTGCTCGGCGCGCAACGCACCCCGCGCGGCCTGGTACGCCGGGCCAAGGGCGACATCCTGCGTCAGCGCCGGTATTTCGGCATGGTGTTCCAGTCGTTCAACCTGTTCCCGCATATGACGGCGCTGCAGAACGTCGAGGCCGGGCCCAGGTTCGTGCTGGGCGGGCCGCAGACAGAGCTCTCGGAGCGGGCCGCGGCACTGCTGGAGCGGGTCGGGCTGGCCGGCAAGGAGGGCAGCTACCCGGGCCAGCTCTCGGGTGGTCAGCAGCAGCGCGTCGCGATCGCGCGGGCACTGGCCATGGACCCCGAGATCATGCTGTTCGACGAGCCGACCAGTGCGCTCGACCCCGAACTCGTCGACGAGGTGTTCGACGTCATCCGCGATCTTGCCGCGGGTGGCACCACGATGATGATCGTCACGCACGAGATGCGTTTCGCCCGCCGGATCGCCGACACCCTCGTCTATATGGACGACGGCCGGATCCTCGAGCGCGGCACCCCCGAACAGGTGATGAACCAGCCCGAGACGGAACGTGCGCGGGCCTTCTTCTCCCGTGTCCACTGAGCGGCCGCAGCGCCGGGAAAGGTCGTTCATGACCGACGTCTACATCGTTTCCGAGGAACTCAACTCCTACTTCGCCGGGCTGGTGCTGGCGTCCAGGGGTTTCCGGGTCGCCATCGCCGGGCGCGGGCCGGCCACCGTCGAGGTCGAGGCCGACGGGCGGCGCCGGACCGTGCACCTCGCGGACCCGGCCGAGCTCGACGGCGACCGCCGGGTCGGCATGGTCGCCGCCGAGGGGGAGGACATCCACGCGGGCGCCGGCCGGGTGCTGGCGGCCGGGCCGGTGGATCTGCTGGTGGTCGTCGGTGGCGGCACCGCCGGCGTCGTCGACGCGGTCCGGATGACCGAGCGCACCGGCCTGGACCCGGCCAAGGTGCTGGTGGTCAGCGCCTTCATCTGGGGCGGCAAGCGCGACGCCGACGCCGTGGTGCTGAACTCCGAGAAGCTCGGTCTGCTCAGCGGCTTCCTCGCCGAACCGGATCCGGGCACGGCCGCGCTGGCCGCCGAGGTGGTACCCACCGCCGAGATCGTCGACATCGGGACGGTCGGGCTGGCCAGTCTGAACGCCATCGTGCATCCGGTGCCGATGGTGCTCGGCGCCACCGAGATCGAGCGCGGTGTCGAGTCGAGGTTCTTCATCGACACGTTCGGATCCTCGGTCAGCGAGGTCGTCGCACGCCTCGACGCCGAGCGGGTCGCGCTGGGCCGACAACTGGGTCGCGAGCTGCCCACCTTCGTCGCGATGCTGGACACCTACTACGCGAACGAGGGCATCTCGGGATCGGACATCCGCGAACGGGTCAACACCTTCCGGGCCTATCAGGCGCAGATCGTCCCGCACACCTTCGAGCACCGGTACCTGACCCACGAGGTCGCGGGCAACCTCGCCCCGATGGCCGCGCTCGGCGATCTGCTCGGCGTGGATACGCCGATCATGGACGCCCTGGTGACGCTCGGTTCGGTGCTGTCGGGCACCGAACTCACCGCGCGGGCCACCGCGGTGGCCGCCGAGTTTCTGCGACTCGCTCGGTCATCCGGCTGCCCGCGGGCGCACGTCGCGGCAGACTTGGCCGGGGACGGGTAAGGGAGAGGCGTATTGAGCGATGACATCGCGGTTCTCGGGAAAGGGCTGGTAGTACTCGAACAACTCGGCGAGCCCAAACGGATCAGCGAGATCGTGGCGCAGACCGGGCTGCCGAAGAGCACGGTGCACCGGCTGCTCACGGCGCTACGCCATGACGGGTGGGTGGCGCAGAATCCGGACGCCTCCTACCGGCGGGGCTGGCGCTGGAAGTCGCTGCTGGGCCAGATCGCCCCGGCCGACGAACTCGCCGATACCGTGTTCGGCCGGCTGATGGCGTTCCGGCGCACGACCGACTGCACGATGGGGTTCTCCTTCTTCCGCGGCGCCACCATGCTGTGCGATATGCGCATCCAGGGCGACCACGAACACACCGTGCTGCCCGAACTGGGCGATGTGGTGCCGTTCGCGGAGTCGGCGACCGGGCGGGTGATCCTCGGCGCGCTGCCGGACACCCAGATGTTCCGGCTGATCGAGCAGGAACGGCAGGCCACCCCGGAACTGGATCTGGTGACCGTCATGGCGCACATCCGTCGCACCCGCAAGGTCGGGGTCTCCACGCTGATGAAGGAACGCCCCGGCTTCGCCCCCAGCGTGGCCCCGAGGGTCACCTGCTGGGCGGCGGTGATCCTCGACGAGCATCGCTATCCGATCGGGGCGGTGAGCGCGGCCCGGGTCGGCGAGTTCCTGCCCGGCCGTCACAACGAGCACGGCATCGCGGCGCTGATCGGCCTCTCGCACGAGATCACCTCGATGTTCGGTTCGTCGGCGATCGTCACACCGCCGATGCGGACCGGTTGGCGGGCGATGTCGAGTCCGGCCGCCTACGGCTTCGCGAACTGATCGAACCGATGCCGGCCGGACCGGGTCGTCGTGGCTCGAGTACGTTGCCGAAGTTGCCCGGCCGGGTCACAAATCTCCGCCCCAAAACAGCGTGTGAGCTCTTGACGGACGGGCCCAAACGGGCCAATCTGTTGGGCAGCATGTGTGAACGGGTCGAGGATGCCAGCCAGCGCCGGGTGACCCATCTCATGCAGTGGATGCGTGGTGGTTGAGGAATGCGCGCACGTGCGCTATCGTTGGACGTTGCGCTGGCTGCATCCTGCCCACCTCCTGTACCTGACACCGTGGTTCTAGCCTGAGTCATTTGCTCAGCATCTAGTCCCGTGCCGTGCGTTCGGGGTTTCGGACAGGGCTTGAGCAGGTGAAGCCAGCCGAACCGACGCAGAATTGCGACCCAGGGTCCGGCGCAGGCCGCACCTGATAGTCGCTTGAGGTGCTGGAAGGATGCATCTTGGCAGTCTCTAGCCAGAGCAAGTCAGCGAACGCTATCACCAATAACTCCGTCCCAGGAGCACCGAACCGAGTTTCATTTGCCAAGCTCCGCGAACCGCTTGAGGTTCCGGGGCTGCTCGACGTGCAGACGGATTCCTTCGAATGGTTGGTCGGGTCAGACGATTGGCGCCAGACCGCCGTCGATCGTGGCGAGGAGAACCCGACCGGTGGCCTCGAAGAGGTGCTGACCGAGCTCTCCCCGATCGAGGATTTCTCGGGCTCGATGTCGCTGTCCTTCTCCGATCCGCGCTTCGACGAGGTCAAGGCCCCGGTCGACGAGTGCAAAGACAAGGACATGACGTACGCGGCCCCGCTGTTCGTCACGGCCGAGTTCATCAACAACAACACCGGCGAGATCAAGAGCCAGACGGTGTTCATGGGTGACTTCCCGATGATGACCGAGAAGGGCACCTTCATCATCAACGGCACCGAGCGTGTCGTGGTGAGCCAGCTGGTCCGTTCGCCCGGTGTGTACTTCGACGAGACGATCGACAAGTCCACCGAGAAGACGCTGCACAGCGTCAAGGTGATCCCCGGCCGGGGCGCCTGGCTGGAGTTCGACATCGACAAGCGCGACACCGTCGGTGTGCGTATCGACCGCAAGCGCCGTCAGCCGGTCACCGTGCTGCTCAAGGCGCTGGGCTGGACCGCCGAGCAGATCACCGAGCGGTTCGGCTTCTCCGAGATCATGATGGGCACGCTGGAGAAGGACAGCACCGCGGGCACCGACGAGGCGCTGCTGGACATCTACCGCAAGCTGCGCCCGGGCGAGCCGCCGACCAAGGAGTCGGCGCAGACCCTGCTGGAGAACCTGTTCTTCAAGGAGAAGCGTTACGACCTGGCCCGCGTCGGCCGCTACAAGGTCAACAAGAAGCTGGGCCTGAGCGCCACGCCGGCCGAGACGTCCTCGACGACGCTGACCGAAGAGGACGTCGTCGCCACCATCGAGTACCTGGTGCGCCTGCACGAGGGCCAGACCTCGATGACCGTCCCCGGCGGCGTCGAGGTCCCGGTCGAGGTGGACGACATCGACCACTTCGGCAACCGGCGCCTGCGCACCGTGGGTGAGTTGATCCAGAACCAGATCCGGGTCGGCCTGTCCCGCATGGAGCGCGTCGTCCGCGAGCGGATGACCACCCAGGACGTCGAGGCGATCACGCCGCAGACCCTGATCAACATCCGTCCCGTCGTGGCGGCGATCAAGGAGTTCTTCGGCACCAGCCAGCTGTCGCAGTTCATGGACCAGAACAACCCGCTGTCGGGTCTGACCCACAAGCGCCGTCTCTCGGCGCTGGGCCCCGGCGGTCTGTCCCGTGAGCGCGCCGGCCTCGAGGTCCGTGACGTGCACCCGTCGCACTACGGCCGGATGTGCCCGATCGAGACCCCTGAGGGTCCGAACATCGGCCTGATCGGTTCGCTGTCGGTGTACGCGCGGGTCAACCCGTTCGGCTTCATCGAGACGCCGTACCGCAAGGTGCGGGACGGCTCGGTCACCGACGAGATCGTCTACCTGACCGCCGACGAGGAGGACCGCCACGTCGTGGCGCAGGCCAACTCGCCGTTGGAGACAACCGATGCTGGGGCGTCCGTTTTCGCGGAGGACCGCATCCTGGTCCGCCGTAAGGGCGGCGAGGTCGAGTTCGTCTCGGCAGCCGAGGTCGACTACATGGACGTCTCGCCGCGCCAGATGGTGTCGGTCGCGACCGCGATGATCCCGTTCCTCGAGCACGACGACGCCAACCGCGCCCTGATGGGGGCCAACATGCAGCGCCAGGCGGTTCCGCTGGTGCGCAGCGAGGCCCCGCTGGTCGGCACCGGTATGGAGCTGCGCGCCGCGATCGACGCGGGCGATGTGGTGGTGTCGGACAAGGCCGGCGTGATCGAGGAGGTCTCGGCCGACTACGTCACCGTGATGGCCGACGACGGCACCCGGCACACCTACCGGATGCGCAAGTTCGCCCGCTCCAACCACGGCACGTGCGCCAACCAGCGCCCGATCGTGGACGCCGGGCAGCGCGTCGAGTCCGGTCAGGTCATCGCCGACGGGCCGTGCACCGAGAACGGTGAGATGGCGCTGGGCAAGAACCTGCTCGTGGCGGTCATGCCGTGGGAGGGCCACAACTACGAGGACGCGATCATCCTCTCCAACCGCCTGGTTGAGGAGGACGTGCTCACCTCGATCCACATCGAGGAGCACGAGATCGATGCCCGCGACACCAAGCTGGGCGCCGAGGAGATCACCCGGGACATCCCGAACGTCTCCGACGAGGTGCTGGCCGATCTCGACGAGCGCGGCATCGTCCGCATCGGCGCCGAGGTCCGCGACGGCGACATCCTGGTCGGCAAGGTCACGCCGAAGGGTGAGACCGAGCTGACCCCGGAGGAGCGGCTGCTGCGCGCCATCTTCGGCGAGAAGGCCCGTGAGGTCCGCGACACCTCGCTGAAGGTGCCGCACGGTGAGTCCGGCAAGGTCATCGGCATCCGGGTGTTCTCCCGCGAGGACGACGACGAGCTGCCCGCCGGCGTCAACGAGCTGGTCCGGGTGTACGTCGCGCAGAAGCGCAAGATCTCCGACGGCGACAAGCTGGCCGGACGCCACGGCAACAAGGGCGTCATCGGCAAGATCCTGCCCGTCGAGGACATGCCGTTCCTGCCCGATGGCACCCCGGTGGACATCATCCTGAACACCCACGGTGTGCCGCGACGGATGAACATCGGCCAGATCCTGGAAACCCACCTCGGGTGGGTCGCCAAGGCCGGCTGGAACATCGAGGTCGCCGACGGCTCCGGTGAAGCTCCGGCGTGGGCGTCGAATCTGCCGCAGGACCTGTTGTCGGCCCCGGCGGACAGCATCGTGTCCACCCCGGTGTTCGACGGTGCGCAGGAAGGGGAGCTGGCCGGCCTGCTCGGCTCGACGCTGCCCAACCGCGACGGCGACGTCATGGTCAACGCCGACGGTAAGGCCACACTGTTCGACGGCCGGTCCGGCGAACCGTTCCCGTACCCGGTGACGGTCGGCTACATGTACATCCTCAAGCTGCACCACCTGGTGGACGACAAGATCCACGCCCGTTCCACCGGCCCGTACTC
>NZ_JBSFPX010000088.1:0-28350 GCF_053588415.1 Mycobacterium sp. NPDC003449 | reverse complement strand
GCATGTCGGCGATCTCCAGCGCCTGCTCACCGGTGTCGGGCTGGGACACCAGCAGCGAGTCGGTGTCCACGCCGAGCTTCTTGGCGTACTCGGGGTCCAGCGCGTGCTCGGCGTCGATGAACGCCGCGATGCCGCCCGAGGCCTGGGCGTTGGCCACCGCGTGCAGCGCGACCGTCGTCTTACCCGAAGATTCCGGGCCGTAGATCTCGACGACGCGGCCGCGCGGCAGACCGCCGATGCCGAGTGCCACGTCCAGGGCGATCGAACCGGTGGGGATCACCGATATCGGCTGCCGCACCTCGTCGCCGAGGCGCATCACCGAGCCTTTACCGAAACTCTTGTCGATCTGGGCCATCGCCAGTTCGAGTGCTTTGTCGCGATCCGGGGCCTGTGGCGCCATGAGTGTCTCCGTCCTCGTGATGTTCGTGATCGGTCTCGATCAGTTGGCCGTGACGCTAGAGGTAGCCACCGACAAGTCGGCTTGACCAGCATCTAGCCGTCGAACACCGCCCACACTAGACGAACATCTGTTCGACTCAAGTTGACACGCCGTGTCGGTTCGAGGTCAGCGGCGCCACTTGGGGAAGTCGTCGAGGTCGCGGAACGTCATGACGAAACCGAACGCGCCGACGGCGATGGCCAGGAAGTAGCCGACCGCCGCGGGCCAGCCGCCCAGGGTCGACGCGACCAGCCAGCACAGCAGGACGGCGGCGATGACCAGCAGAACCCCGTAGAACGGAGTGCGCTGCGGATGGTCACCCAAACCCATGACGGCGGTGTACCCGCCGCGACGGTCCGCCACACCCGAACCGGCTCACCACTGATCGCGCGGGACGTCGAAATCCGAGCACAGCGCCCGCCACACCTCGCGCGGGTCCACACCGTCCTCCACGGCCTGGGCGGCCGTGCGTCCGCCCATACCGCTCAGCACATGGTCGACCAGCAGTGAGTGGCCCCGCACCGTGCCGAATTGCCCGTCCACGAGTTCATGGAATTCCGTCAACCGCACGGCCCCAACCTACCCAGTGATCGACAGGGCGTCATGGCACACCCGTACCGGATCTGCCACATCGGCCACCGACGCACCGGCCCGTTCGGCCGCCTCCCGGTAGCCGGGCGAACCGAGCACCGTGCCGACCGCCGAGGTCAGCGCGGCCGCCGTCAGCGGCCGCACCAGCTGCGCGCTACCTTGCCGCACAACACGATTGGCGATCTCCCACTGGTCTCCCCCGCCGGGCACCACCACCATCGGGACACCGGCCAGCAAGGTCTTGGACACCATGCCGTGCCCGCCGCCGCAGATCACCAGGTCCGCATGCGACAACAGCTCGTCCTGCCGTCCCAGGCCCACCGTCGCCCACGGCGGGATATCGGCGTCGGGCCCGGACAGCCGCGACACCACCAGCCGCGCGCCCTCGGGCAGTGTCCGCCCCGGCCGCAGCGACTCCAAGGCCAACTCGGCCATCCCCCGCGTACCGGTCACCGCCGTGGACGGCGCGACCACGACCACCGGGCCGGAGCCTGCCGGCACCGTCAGCACCGCCGAGGTGGGCTCGAAGTGCAGCGGGCCGACCAGCACCGCCTCGTCCGGCCAGTCCGGGCGGGCCACCTCGAGGGCCGGCAGGGTCGCGATGAGCCGCCGCAACGGCCCCGGGTCGACGGCGGGCAGTCCGATCTCGACCCGCACCGCGGCACGCTGGGCCAGGCCGGCCCGCCAGGACCGTGCGGTCAGCGCCCGCATCACGCCGTCGCGGAGCCTGCCGCGCAGGCCGACACCGGGAGCCAGGCCGCTGCCCACCGGGGGCAGGCCCTTCGACGGCAGGTACAGCGGGTGCGGATTGAGTTCTGTCCAGGGCAGTCCGAGCAGTTCGGCGGCCAGGCCTCCGCACGCGGTGATGACATCGGAGACCACCAGATCGGGGGCCAGGTCGCGCAGGCGCGCAACGTTGAGCACCGCCATCCGCGCCGCGCGCCGGTGAATCTTGGCCCCGGCATCGGCGTCGTCATCGGTGTCGGTGGGATCGAGGCCGTCGAGTTCGACCGCGTCGATCCCGGCGGCCCTGGCGGTGGGCAGCCATTGCACCCCGGTCAGCAACGTGGGGGCGTCCCCGGCGGCCAGGAATCGCCGGCACAGCGCCAGGGCGGGGAAGGCATGGCCGGGATCGGGTCCGGCGACCACAGCGACGCGCACCGGCTTACCCTGCCACAGCCCGGACAAACTAGGCTTCGGACATGGCTGACCAATCATCCGCCGCGGTGCAGAGCCCGACCGCCACGGTCGAGACGTTCCTGCACGCGCTGCAGGACCAGGATTTCGACACTGCCGAGAACGCTCTCGCCCAGAACCTCGTCTACCAGAATGTCGGGCTGCCGACCATCTACGGCCGCGCCCGCACGATGAAGCTGTTCCGCTCGATGCAGGGCCGGACGGGCTTCGAGGTCAAGATCCACCGCAGCGCCGCCGAAGGCGCGTCGGTGCTGACCGAACGCACCGACGCACTGAGCTTCGGCCCGTTGCGGCTCCAGTTCTGGGTGTGCGGGGTTTTCGAGGTGCACGACGGTCGAATCACGCTGTGGCGCGACTACTTCGACTTCCTCGACATGTTCAAGGCGACGGTCCGGGGCCTGGCGGGCGTGGTGGTCCCGTCGCTGCGCGCGACGCTGTAGCCGACCATGAGCCCGACTGAGCGCACCAAGCCGAACCCGATCCAGTTCGTTCGTTACTGCCTGGGCCGGCGGCTGCCGGACTCGATGCTGGACTGGGTTCGCGAAGATCTGACCGGTAAGGGCGCCACCCGCCGGATGATGCTGCGGGTGCTGGTGCCCGCGGTCCTGATCCTGGCGCCGTTCTGGTTGATCCCGACGACACTTGACGTGCACCTGAGCATGACGGTGCCGATCCTCATCCCGTTCATCTATTTCTCGCATGCGCTGAACAAGATCTGGCGCCGGCACATGTGCCGGGTGCACGGGCTGGACCCGAGCCTGGTCGACAAGCTCAAGCGGGAGAAGGACGCCCACATCCACCAGGCCTACATCGAGAAGTACGGCCCGCGCTCGGGCCCGCCCAGCAGCAGCGCCGTCTGACCTCAGGCCCGGTGCAGCCGGCCCAGTTCGTCGAAGGCCTGCGCCCAGCCGGTCAGGCGGTCGGTGGCGCCGGTCAGCTCCGAACGGTACCGCTGCTGCGACAGCGGCGGTACCGCCATCGGGCCGCTGTTCGCCGCCGAGACCAGTTGGGCTGCCGCAGTGACCATTTCGTTGTACTGCCGGACCCCCTGGCCCAGCTGCGTGGTGAAGGCGTTGATCGTGGGCACCAGGTGTTGCCGCGACTGGGGTGCGTTGCTGATGGCCCGCTCCATCGACACCACCTCGTTGGCGGTCCCCGCCATGGTGCGTGCGGTCTGGTTGGCCACCTCGGTGAGTTCGCGCAGTTCGTCGGCGGGCAGCATCCGGCCCCGCTCCATCACCCCCAGCAGGGAGAACATGCCCCGCTCGGAGGCCAGCAACGCCGCCATCGGCTGACGCGCGGCCGAACCCCACGGCGGCAGCCTGCGCCCGACGGCGGGACGTTCGGCGGGCAACGGCGTGGACCGCAGCCACCGGTAGCGCAACCACAGCAGCGTGGCGGGCATCGCCGCGGCCGCCGCGATCGCGCCGGTGATGATCAGCACCCACACCGGGGTGCTCCAGGAGGCGAGCAGGCCCGTGACCAGCACCCAGAATCCGCAGGACAGCGTGAAGAACACGCCGAGCCGCAGTGCCCACCGCCGCTTCCGCAGCAGTTTGGCGCGCGGATCGGCGGCCGCGTTGAGCTTGTCGGCCACCGCACCGGACAACTCGGCGGCGGTGTCGATGCCGCGCTGCACACCCAGCTGCACCAGCGACCGCCAGGCGCCTGGTCGACCGGTCTTGGTAGTCATGGTCTAGAACACTCGAAACGTTATTGGCCGAGCGGGTTCTCGGGAGTGGCCGGGGTCTGGTTGGGGGCGGGAGTGGCCGGGGTCGCGGGCGTGGTGCCGCCGCTGGGCAGCGATTCCCCGTGCATCGAGGCACGGATCTGCTCCAACCGGGAGTGGCCGGCCATCTCCACGCTGGCCTGCTGGATCTCCACCATCCGGCCCTGCACCGAGTTCTGCGCCAGCTCGGCCTGGCCGATCGCATTGGCGTAGCGGCGCTCGATCTTGTCGCGGACCTCGTCGAGGCTCGGCGTGCTGCCCGGCGCGGCGACCTCGCTCATCGACCGCAGCGAGGCGCTGACCTGTTCCTGCATCTTGGCCTGCTCGAGCTGGGACAGCAGCTTGGTGCGCTCGGCGATCTTCTGCTGCAGCATCATGGCGTTCTGTTCGACGGCCTTCTTGGCCTGTCCGGCGGCCTGCAGGGCCTGGTCGTGCAGCCCCTTGAGATCCTCAACGCTCTGTTCGGCGGTCACCAGCTGCGCGGCGAAGGCCTCGGCGGCGTTGTTGTACTCGGTGGCCTTGGCGGCGTCACCCGCCGCGGTGGCCTGATCGGCCAGGGTCAGCGCCTGCCGGACGTTGACCTGGAGCTTCTCGATGTCGGCCAGTTGACGGTTGAGGCGCATCTCCAGCTGACGCTGGTTACCGATCACCTGGGCGGCCTGCTGGGTCAGCGCCTGGTGCTGGCGCTGGGCGTCCTCGATGGCCTGCTGAATCTGCACCTTCGGGTCGGCGTACTCGTCGACCTTGGAGCTGAACAGCGCCATCAGGTACTTCCACGCCTTGGTGAACGGATTGGCCATGAGTTCGTTCCGCCTTCTTGGTTTCGGCTCTGGGCTCAGGTGTTCTGGTGTGAGGGTGTGCTGATCTCAAACCTATCGGTTTCGGGCATGGCTACACAGTCCCGCGGGGTGATCAGCGGTACGTGTTGTGTCCATGACCGCGCCGAAACGGCCGGTCAGGCCACCGCCATCGAAACGGCCTGCGGAATGACCACCTTGGTCGCGGCGTCGATGCGGGCGATGCGGGTGTCCGCGGCGGATGCGGCGGTCAGTTCACGCTCGGCCATGCTCTCTCCGGCGTCGGTCAGCACGCGCGAGAGCGGCACGTCGAGCGCATCGCAGATCGCACCGAGGAGTTCGCTGGAGGCCTCCTTGCGGCCACGCTCGACCTCGGACAGGTAGCCGAGGCTGACCCGGGCCGCGTCCGACACCTGTCGCAGGGTGCGCCCCTGCTCGGTGCGGGCGTTACGCAGCACGTCGCCAATCACCTCGCGCAGCAATGCCGTCATGTTGCCCTCCTTCGGCGGCCGTCGGCGGATTCGCTACATTCCAAACGCCGACACCCACCGCGAAGGTTCCCGGACCGGGAAAGTCACTGGTGACCGACGAGTGCCCGGAGCGCGACGATCGCCTCGTTGACCGCGGCCACCCGGATCTCCCACCGCGTACCGGACAGCGACAACTCGACCACCTGGGTGTCGACCGGCCCGGCCAGACCGAGGAACACCGTTCCCACCGGATGCCCGTCGTGCGGCTCGGGGCCCGCCACACCGGTCAGCGCGACACCCCAGGTCGCGGCGCATCGCTGGCGGGCACCGACGGCCAGGGCGCGCGCCGTCGGACCGGCGACCGGGCCGACCGCGTCGAGCACCTGCGGTGCGACGCCGGCCAGCCAGATCTTGGTGTCCTCGGTGTAGGTGATCAGCCCACCGTGCAGCACCGCGCTGGCACCCGGTACGCCGGCCAGGGTCGCCGCGAGCAGGCCCGCCGTCAGCGACTCGGCGGTCGCCACGCTCTGGCCGCGCACCGTCAGATCGGCGACCAGCGCCCGTGCCTCGTCAGTTACCAGCGGGTCGTCCACGTGAATCCCTGATCGCCGAAATCACATAATCCGCACCGGTGAGCACCGTGAGCACCACGGCCGCCCACATGATCACCCAGGCCACGGTCAGCCAGCTGCCGGGCCAGGAATGCAACGGCAGCACGAACAGACCGATCGCGACCGCCTGCACGAGGGTCTTGAGCTTGCCGCCGCGGCTGGCCGGGATGACACCGTGACGCAGCACCGCGAGCCGGAGCACTGTGATTCCGATCTCACGCACCAGGATCACCGCGGTGATCCACCAGGGCAGGTCGCCGAGGACCGACAACCCGATCAGGGCCGCGCCGATGAGTGCCTTGTCGGCGATCGGGTCGGCCAGCGTGCCGAATTCGGTGACCATGCCGTAGCTGCGGGCCAGCGCCCCGTCGAACCGGTCGGTGATGACCGCCACCGCGAACACCGCGAAAGCCGCCACCCGCCAACCGGTTTCGTGCCCGTCCCCGACGAACAGCAGCACCAGGAACACCGGCACAAGGATCAGACGCACACCCGTGAGGAAGTTGGCGAGGTTGGCCACGCGCGCACGCGGGACCACCGGATCGGTAGAAGGCTGCCCCGGCACTGCAACAGAATATCGGTTGCCGAAACCGATACCCTTCCAGCTGTGAGCGGAGGCGTGAATCCAGGCCGGGCCGAAGCGGCGAACCCCACCCTGGTGCGCCGGGCCCGCACCTCCGATGTTCCGGCCATCAAGCACCTCGTCGACATCTACGCGGGCAAGATCCTGCTGGAGAAGAACCTGGTGACCCTGTACGAGGCCGTGCAGGAGTTCTGGGTGGTCGAACTCGACGGCGAACTCGTCGGATGCGGCGCGCTGCACGTCCTGTGGTCGGATCTGGGCGAGGTGCGCACGGTGGCGGTGCATCCGAAGGTGCGGGGCACCGGCGTCGGCCACGTGCTGGTGGAGCGGCTACTCGACGTCGCGCGCGACCTGCACCTGCAACGGATCTTCGTGCTGACCTTCGAGGTCGACTTCTTCAGCAGGCACGGCTTCGACGAGATCGACGGCACACCGGTGACCGCCGAGGTGTTCGAGGAGATGTGCCGCTCCTACGACACCGGTGTGGCCGAGTTCCTCGACCTCTCCTACGTCAAACCCAACACCCTGGGCAACACCCGAATGCTGTTGACGCTCTAGGGCTCAGAATTCGTCGTCGTCGGCCGTTTCGGCGCCAGAGGCATCCGAGCCGCCGCGGATCAGCGCGAGGGTGCCCGCCAGCTCGTCGGGCTTGACCAACACCTCGCGGGCCTTGGACCCCTCCGAGGGACCCACGATGTTGCGGGTCTCCATCAGGTCCATCAGCCGACCGGCCTTGGCGAACCCGACCCGCAGCTTGCGCTGCAGCATGGACGTCGACCCGAACTGTGAGGACACCACGAGTTCGACCGCCTGGAGGAAGACGTCCATATCGTCGCCGATATCGGGGTCGACGTCCTTGCGCTCCCCGGCCTTCACCGCGGTGACGCCCTCGACGAACTCGGGCTCGGCCTGCGACTTGGTGGCGTCGACGACGGCGTGGATCTCCTCGTCGGTGATGAACGCGCCCTGCATACGCAGTGGTTTGTTGGCGCCCATCGGCAGGAACAGGCCGTCACCCATGCCGATGAGTTTCTCGGCGCCCGGCTGGTCGAGGATGACGCGGCTGTCGGTCAGCGACGACGTGGCGAACGCGAGCCGCGACGGCACGTTGGTCTTGATCAGACCGGTGACGACGTCCACCGACGGCCGCTGGGTGGCCAGAACCAGATGGATGCCGGCGGCCCGGGCTTTCTGGGTGATGCGCACGATGGCGTCCTCGACGTCGCGGGGCGCGGTCATCATCAGGTCGGCGAGCTCGTCGACGACGGCGAGGATGTACGGATAGGGCTTGTAGACCCGTTCGCTGCCGAGCGGAGTCTGGATCTCCCCCGACCGCACTTTGTCGTTGAAGTCGTTGATGTGGCGCACCCGGGACGCCTTCATGTCCTGGTAGCGCTGTTCCATCTCCTCGACCAGCCAGGCCAGCGCCGCGGCCGCCTTCTTGGGTTCGGTGATGATCGGCGTGATCAGGTGCGGGATGCCTTCGTAGGGCGTGAGTTCCACCATCTTCGGGTCGATCAGGATCATCCTGACCTCTTCCGGGGTGGCCCGCGCCAGCAACGAGACCAGCATCGAGTTGACGAAGCTGGACTTACCGGAACCGGTCGAGCCGGCCACCAGCAGGTGGGGCATCTTGGACAGGTTGGCCGAGACGAAGTCGCCCTCGATGTCCTTGCCGAGACCGATCACCAACGGGTGATGGTCGCGCCGCGTCGACGGTGCGGTGAGCACATCCGACAACCGCACCATCTCGCGGTCGCTGTTGGGCACCTCGATGCCGACCGCCGACTTGCCGGGGATCGGCGCCAGCATCCGGACACTCTCGGTGGCCACGGCGTAGGCGATATTGCGGTGCAGCGCAGTGATTTTCTCGACCTTGACGCCTGGGCCGAGCTCGACCTCGTAGCGGGTGACGGTCGGGCCCCTGGTGCAGCCGGTGACCGCGGCGTCGACCTTGAACTGCTGCAGCACCGAGGTGATGGCGTCGGTCATCTGATCGTTGGCGGCGGTGCGCAGTTTCGGCGGGTCGCCGGCGATCAGCAGATCCAGCGACGGCAGGGCGTAGGGCCCCTCGACCACCCGGTCGATCACCAGGGTGTCGTCGGCCTTCTTGGGTTTGGAGTCGCCGCTCTTCTTGCGACGCGGCTTGGCCGCCACCTCGGGAACGGTCGGCGCCTCGGCGTCGTCGGTGAGCGGATAGTTGTCCATCGGGCTGCCCGTCGGCCCCTTGGACGGCTCGATCGCCGCGGCGGGCCAGGGCCGGGCCTGATCGCCGGCATAGCCTGCGGGGTCGTCGTAGTAGCCGTCGGAGAAGTCCTCGGTGTCGGCCTCGTCGTAATCGTCGTGCTCGTCGTCGTCGTACTCGTCGCCGTCCTCGAATGTGCGGGTGCCGAACATCGCCCGCAGCGTCGACGGCACCTCACGGATCGTGGTTCCGGTGACCAGCAGCAGCCCGAACAGCACGCCGATGAACAACAGCGGCGCCGCGATCCACGCGGTCAGCCCGTCCGACAGCGGGCCGCCGATCGCGAAGCCGATGAACCCGGCGGCATGCCTGCGGGCGATGGGATCCTGCGGCGAATCCGACCACAGGTGCCACAGGCCCAGCATCGGCAGCATGATCATGGTCGCGCCGAGGATCAGGCGGGGACGGGATTCCGGATCGGGTTCGGTGCGCATGAGCACGACCGCGATGCCCGCCAGCAGGATCGGCGCCAGTACGACGGGGCCGCCGACGGCGGTGCGCAGCCCGGTGTCGATCCACTCGCCCACCGGGCGGGCGGCGTCGAACCAGGAACTGGCCGCGATCACCACGGCGAGGCCGAACAGGGCCAGGGCGATGCCGTCGCGCCGGTGGCCGGGTTCGATGTCACGGGCCCGGCCGACCGAACGCGCGGTGGATCCGGCGCCCTTGGCCAGCATCAGCCAGCCGGCGCGAGCGCCCTGACCGAGCCGCTGACCGGCGGCGGCCACCGGCGAGGAGTGTGAACGGCGGGCCGGCTTTCGGCGCGGCCGAGCCGGCCGGGCCGGCGGCTGACGCCGGGATCCGCCCCGCGAGCCGGTCTTTGACCTGCTCGAACGGGCTCCGGATCGGGCGGCGGTCTTGTTAGCCATGCCCACAAGACTAGTCGCTCACACCTCAGTTTCAACATCTGCCACACCAGTCACAAATGGGTTTCGGTTGGCCATCGATTGGGCCTGGTTTGCCGAGGTCGGCGCGTCGGCACGCGGTGACCGCGGACGGGGTGAGATGAGTAGGGTGGACCCGCGTCCAGCGTCCCACCCCCAGAGGAGTTCATCACCCATGCCGGTTACCGTCGTCGCCACCCTGAAGGCCAAGCCCGAGTCCGTCGACGCGGTACGCGCCGCGTGCACCCAGGCCATCGAGGCCGTGCACGACGAGCCGGGCTGCGACCTGTACTCGCTGCACGAGGCCGATGGCACGTTCATCTTCGTCGAGCAGTGGGCCGACGCCGACGCGCTCAAGACCCACAGCGGCGCAGCGGCGGTGGGCGCCCTGTTCGGCACCATCGGCGAACTGCTCGACGGCGACGCCGACATCAAGGTCCTGCAGCCGGTCGTCGCCGGTGATCCCGCCAAGGGCCAGCTGCGGCCGTAATGAGCGCCGCGGACCGCCCCCTGGCCGGCAAAGTCGCGTTCATCACGGGCGCCGCCCGCGGTCAGGGGCGCGCCGAGGCGCTGCGGCTGGCCGCCGACGGTGCCGACATCATCGCGGTGGACCTGTGCGATCAGATCTCCTCGGTGCCCTACCCGATGGCGACGCCCGAGGATCTGGCCGCCACGGTCAAGCTGGTCGAGGAGGCCGGCGCGGGGATCGTCGCCCGGCAGGCCGATGTCCGCGACGAGGCGGCGCTGGACCGGGCGCTGAAATCGGGGGTGGACGAGCTGGGCCGGCTCGACATCGTGGTGGCCAATGCCGGGATCGCGCCGATGCAGTCGGGCGCCGACGGCTGGCGCGATGTGGTCGACGTGAACCTGACCGGTGTGCACAACACCGTCGAGGTCGCCATCCCCCGCCTGGTCGAACAGGGCGACGGCGGTTCGGTCGTGTTGATCAGCTCGGCGGCCGGGCTGATCGGCGTCGGGGGCGGTGACCGCGGCTCCATCGGCTACACCGCGGCCAAACACGGTGTGGTCGGGTTGATGCGCGCCTACGCCAATTTCCTGGCCCCGCACAGCATCCGGGTCAACACGATCCACCCGACCGGGGTTGACACGCCGATGATCAACAACGAGTTCACCCGGCAGTGGCTCAAGCATCTCAGCGAGGAACTCAACGCCCCAACGGATTTCGGCAATGCGCTGCCGGTGCAGGTGCTGGCGGCCGAGGACATCGCCAATGCGGTGGCCTGGCTGGTATCCGACCAGGCCCGCTTCATCACCGGGGTGACGCTGCCGGTGGACGCCGGAATCGTCAACAAGCGGTGAGCCGCCCGGGCGCCCGGACCGCCTACGCCGTACGGAGCTGACCCGCGACCAGCGCGTCCAATTCGGGGGCGTCGCCTCCGGCCAGTCTGCGGTGCATCGCCTTCGCGATCCGTGCCGCCTGGATCTTGGCGTGCTCGGCGCGCGGCCCCGCGTACAGCTCGTCGACGGTTTCGTTCCACAGGGTGAGCCAACGGATGAAATGGCGCGCCGACAACGGATGGCGGGCGTCCACTGCGCGGTGCACCACCAGCGCGTTGCCACGGTACAGCCCGGCACGGAACAGCACCGTTTCCCAGAAATCGCACATCACCGGAAGATGGGCGGCCAAACCCTTGCGGCGTACCTCGGTGAACGGCCCGGCGAGGACCGGATCATTGAGCACCTTGTCGTAGAACCGCCATAACACCAGTTCCACATCCTCACGGACGGCCAGGTCCCCACTCATCGCGGTACCTCCCCCGGGGCGAGCCTCGCAGTAGTTTTTACAAGTACTTCTTGTATAAACTGTAGCCGTGGTACGTGCGATCGGGAACCGGCAGACCGCGGCGAGGACAGACAGGTGATGGGCACCGCGCCGGCCGTCGCCGTGGCCGTGGCGTTCTGCTGGCTGGGCATGGTGCTGGCGATCTCATTTCTGGAGGCGCCGATCAAATTCCGGGCGCCCGGCGTCACCCTGCAGATCGGGCTCGGTATCGGCAGGCTGGTTTTCCGGGCCCTCAACGCCACCGAGATCGTGTTCGCCGTGGCGATTCTCATCGCCCTCGTCACCGGCCACCCCGCGGCGGCGGTCATCGTGGCTTTCGCGGTTGCCATCGTGGCGCTGGCGGTGCAACTGACGGCCGTGCGGCCCAAGCTGACCCGGCGCTCCGACGCCGTA
Source organism: Mycobacterium sp. NPDC003449 (assembly GCF_053588415.1). NCBI lineage: Bacteria > Bacillati > Actinomycetota > Actinomycetes > Mycobacteriales > Mycobacteriaceae > Mycobacterium > Mycobacterium sp. NPDC003449. Next base: position 16,607 of record NZ_JBSFPX010000088.1, on the reverse strand, counting down.
CTCGCCGCCGCCGCCGATGAAGGCGCGGCGGGGCGCTCGCGGGTGCACTACGTGTACATCGGGCTCGAGCTCGTCAAGGTGATCGCCCTTCTCACCGGCGGGATTCTGTTACTTGCCGGCTGATTCCACGCTCGCCCGCATCCGCGAAACTGACGAAATCGTTGCTACCACAACAGGATCACGACGGTTGCGTCGAACTCGGCGCACATACCCGGTCAGATCTCGATGACCGTCGGGACGATCATCGGCTGGCGGCGGTAGGTCTCGCCCACCCATTTACCGACCGTGCGCCGCACCGCCTGCGCGATCCTGGTCGGATCGGTGATGTTGTCGGCGGCAAGGGTTTCCAGCTCCCGCTCCACCTTGCCCGCGACCGACTCCAGTGCCTTGGGGTCCTCGGAGAAGCCCCGGGACTGCAGGTTCGCGGGCCCGGCCGGCCTGCCGGTGCCGCGATGCACGACCACCGTGACCGCGATGAAACCCGAAGACAGGATGAGCCGTTCACCGAGCGTGGCGTCACCCACATCACCGGTGATCAGCCCGTCGACGAACATCTTGCCCACGGTCACCGCACCGGCGATGGACGCCTTGCCCGCCACCAGGTCGACGCTGACCCCGTTCTCGGCGAGCACGATGTTCTCCGGCGGCACCCCGGTGCGGGTCGCCAGCCTGGCGTTGGCCCGCAGGTGGCGCCAGGTGCCGTGCACCGGCATGACGTTGCGGGGCCGCACACCGTTGTAGAGGAACAGCAGCTCACCCGCGTAGGCGTGGCCCGAAACATGCACGCGGGCCTGGGCATTGGTGACCACTCTGGCACCGATCTTGGCCAGCGCATCGATCACGCCGTAGACGGCCTCCTCGTTGCCGGGGATCAGCGATGACGACAGGATGATCAGGTCCCCCGCGGTCAATGTGATGCTGCGATGCTCGCCCCGCGACATCCGCGACAGCGCCGCCATCGGTTCACCCTGGGTTCCGGTGGTGATCAGTACGACCCGGTCGGCCGGCATCATCTCGGCCGCACCGATGTCGAGGATGTCGGCATCGTCGACCCGCAGATAGCCGAGCTCACGCGCGATGCCCATATTGCGCACCATCGAGCGACCGACGAACGACACCCGACGGCCCAATGCCACCGCGGCGTCGATGATCTGCTGCACCCGATCGACGTTCGACGCGAAACAGGCCACGATCACCCTGCCGTCGGCACCGCGGATGAGCCGGTGCAGTGTCGGCCCGACCTCGCTCTCCGACGGGCTGACCCCCGGGTGCTCGGAGTTGGTGGAGTCGCACAGGAACAGGTCCACCCCGGCGTCGCCGAGCCGCGACATTCCGGGCAGGTCGGTCGGGCGCCCGTCCAGCGGCATCTGGTCGAGCTTGATGTCACCGGTGTGCAGCACCGTGCCCGCCCCGGTGTGGATGGCCACGGCCAGACACCCCGGAATCGAGTGATTGACCGCGAAATACTCGCATTCGAACACACCGTGGGTGGTGCTCTGCCGTTCGGCCACCTCGACGCACACCGGCTTGATCCGGTGCTCGCGGCACTTCTCCCGGATCAGGGCGATGGTGAATTTCGATCCGACGACCGGGATGTCTGGCCGCAGTTTGAGCAGGAACGGGATCGCCCCGATGTGGTCCTCGTGCCCGTGCGTGACGACGAGGGCCTCGACATCGTCGAGGCGATGCTCGACATGACGCAGATCGGGCAGGATCAGGTCCACCCCCGGCTCGTCGTGGCCGGGGAAGAGCACCCCGCAGTCGACGATGAGTAGCCGGCCCAGGTGCTCGAAAACGGTCATGTTGCGGCCGATCTCGCTGATCCCGCCCAGCGCGGTGACCCGCAGACCCTGTGCTGCCAGCGGTCCGGGCGGTGCGAGGTCGGCCGTCACTACCGCAGCACCGCCGCGGCACGCATATCGTCGGCGAGCGCGACCATCTCATCGGGCGATATCGGAAGGTGCGGTAGCCGTGGCTCGCCCGCTTCGAAACCCAGTAGCCGCAACCCGGCCTTGGACATGGTCACGCCACCCAGCCTGGTCTGCGCGGCGGCCAGCGGCAACAACGACACATTGATCTTGCGGGCAGTGGCGATATCGCCGGAATTGAAGGCCGACAACATCTCCCGGAGCTGCCCGGCCGCCAGATGCCCCCATACGCTGATGAATCCGACCGCCCCCATGGCCAGCCACGGCAGGTTCAGCGCGTCATCGCCGGAATAGTAGGTCAGCCCGGTCTCGGCGATGATCTGGCCCCCGCCGGGCAGATCGCCCTTGGCGTCCTTGACCCCCACGATATTGGGATGTGTCGCCAGCCTGCGGAGGGTCTCCCAATTGATCGGGATCGACGAGCGGGGCGGGATGTCGTAGAGCAGTATGGGCAGGTCGGTGGCATCGGCCACCGCGGTGAAATGTGCGATCAGGCCGGCCTGTGACGGCCGCGAGTAGTACGGGGTGACCACGAGCAGGGCGTGCGCACCCTCGGCCGCGCATGCCTTGGCCAGGTGCACGCTGTGCGCGGTGTCGTAACTGCCGGCTCCGGCGATCACCCTGGCCCGGTCACCGACGGTCTCCAGGACGGTGCGCAGCAGGGCCAGCTTCTCGTCGTCGGAGGTGGTCGGCGACTCACCGGTGGTACCGGACAGGACGAGCCCGTCGCAGCCGGCGTCGACCAGGCGGGTGGCCAGCCGGGCGGCGGCGTCGAGATCGAGCGAGCCGTCGGGCTTGAACGGAGACACCATTGCGGTCAACACAGTGCCCAACCGGGCCGTCACGTCCATTCCGCTGGTGCTCACGCGCACAGATTACCCGGTCGATGTCGCGCTCCTGTCGCTATATCCACGGGCCGGTTCCGTCAGGCTTCGGTCGCCATATCGATGGGCCAGCTCCGTCAAGCCTCCGTGGCCAACGGGGAGGTTGCCACCTCCGTGCCGTCGGCCAGCGGATAGATCTCGAAATCCGAGAACACCGCGGGGGCGGCGGCCACCAGCTCGCGCAGGCAGGCGATGGCCAGCCGGCGGATCTCGACATCGGCGTGCTCACTGGCACGCATCGCGATGAAATGTCGCCAGGCCCGGTAGTTGCCGGTCACCACGATGCGGGTCTCGGTGGCGTTCGGCAGCACCGCGCGGGCGGCCTGGCGGGCCTGTTTGCGCCGCAGCACGGCATTGGGCTGATCGGAGAACTTGGACTCCAGTCGCCTCAGCAGTTCGGTGTAGGTGGCGCGGTTGGCATCGGCGGCCCTGGTGAAGATGTCGACCAGTTCGGGATCGTCCTCGAAACCGGGCGGTACCACCACCTCGGCGTCGTTCTCCGGCACGTAGCGCTGCGACAGCTGGGAGTAGGAGAAGTGCCGGTGCCGGATCAGCTCATGGGTCGCCGACCGGGAGATTCCGGTGATGTAGAAGGACACCGAGGCGTGCTCGAGCACCGAGAAGTGTCCGACGTCGATGATGTGGGCGATGTAGCCGGCGTTCGTCGCGGTACGCGGATTGGGTTTCGACCAGCTCTGGTAACAGGCGCGACCGGCGAATTCGGTGAGCGCCTCGCCGCCGTCGGCATCGGTGCGCCACGGGATGTCGGGCGGCGCCTGGAACTCGGTCCTGGCGATCAGCTGCACACGCAGCGGCGCGATCTCGGCCACGGCCTCACCTTAGTGTCGCGACATCGGTGTGCACGAAATCGCCGCCACGGCAGAGCAACGGTTCGCCGGCGACGGCAGCAAGCGCATAGCTGAACGTGTCCGCCAGGTTCAGCCCGGCCCGATGCCCGCTGCCCCGGCCGTAGTCTCGGTATGCCTGGGCGGCCACTCGCGCTTGGTCGACGTCGAACGTTTCGATCTCGATGCCGTAGGAGCTCAGCAGGCGATCCACCAATCGACCGATCTCGGGGCGGCCACGCCGGTGCAGGACCGCACACAGTTCCACATAGGTGGCGGCCGACATCCGCGAACTGTCCGAACGCGCAAGGGCTTCCTTGAGTTCATCAGCACCGGGCTCGTCGAGGACGATGGCGACGACTGCCGAGGTGTCGACAATCACCGCGGCAGTCCGGTGTCGTCGTAGAGGTCAGCTTCGATCTGGCGAATCGCGCGCTTGTCCTCCGAGGTGAGCAACTGGCCCAACGCCCGCAGCACCTCATTTGCCTCGGCACGTCTGTGTTCGGCCCGCACGGTATCGGCGCGATCGAGTTCCGCGAGACGGCGCGCCACCGCGTCTTCAACGGCGGAGGTCTGACTGCGCCCGGTACGCGCGGCGAGCTCACGCACCAGCGCGACTGCGCGTTCGCTCTTGATGTTCAAACTCACGGTAGAAGTCTACCTCTCCTCTTCCCATTTTCTACCGTCGAAATTGGTGATGTTAGTGCATAACATGTTAGTGACTAACATATGGAGGTGTGATGGACACGGAAGTCGTCGTCGTGGGTGCCGGGCCGACCGGCCTGGCGTTGGCATGCGGCCTGCAATCGGCCGGTGTCGCAGTGCGGGTACTCGACAAGGCCGAGGGCCCCTCCGGGACATCACGGGCGCTCGGCCTGCAGCCGCGCGGCGTCGAGGTGCTGGACCGACTGGGTGCGCTCGGCGATCTCCCGGCGCGCGGGCTGCCCGTGCAGCGGGTGGACATCAACGTCGACGGCCGCCCCCTGGCCAGCCTTCCGATCGGGCGCCCGACGCGGCTGCACGGCCCCGCCGCGCTCCTGATGTCGCAGGCCGACATCGAACACGCGTTGCGGGATCGCCTCACCGAGCTCGGCGGAACCGTCGAATGGGGCCACGCAGTCAGCGGTCTTGCCGCCGACTCCGACGGCGTCACCGTGCGGACCGGTGATGCCGAGGTGCGCTGCGGTTGGGCCGTGGGGGCCGACGGTGCCCACAGCGCCGTGCGTAAAGCATTGGGTGTCGGGTTTCCGGGGGTGCCGATCATCGAGCGGTTCCTGCTGGCCGATGTCCATGCCGACCTGACGCAGACGCGTGAGGGCGCGACCACCTGGTTCCGGGGGCAGAATCCGCTCGCCGCCTTCCCGCTACCCGGCGCCGACCTGTGGCGGGTGATGGCCCCGGCTCCCCCGGATATGGCCGACGATCCCGGATCGGACGAGATCGTGGACCATCTCGGGTCCCGGCTCGCCGAGGAAACCGGTACGAGCATCGCATCGGTGGTGTGGACGTCGTCGTTCCGCATTCACCGCCGCCTGGCCGACAGCTACCGGCGCGGCCGGGTGCTGCTGGCCGGCGACGCCGCCCACATTCACAGCCCGCTGGGCGGTCAGGGCATGAACACCGGCATCGGCGACGGCGAGAACCTCGCGTTCAAGCTCGCCCTTGTGGTCTCGGGCCGGGCAGACCCGGCACTGCTGGACACCTACGAGGCCGAGCGGCGCCCGGTCGCGGGCGACGTACTGGAGACGACGAGCGGGATGACCCGGATCGTCGTCGCACAGGGCCGGTTGATGCGGCTCATCCGCAATCACATCGCGATCCCACTGTTGAATCGGCCCTGGACGCGCCGGCAGATCGCGGAAAGAAGTTCACAGCTTCAGGTTTCCTACCGTCGCGGGCCGAGCTGGCTACCCGGGCTGCGGGTAGGGGACCGGGTTCCCGACCGCAAATGCGTCGGCGCCGACGGGGCGACGGTCCGGCTGTACGACGTGATCGGCCCGTCGTGGGCGCTGATCGGACCGCAGCCGTTCGCCGACCTGGCGCGCGACCGGCTCGTCGACGTCGTCGCGTTGCGCGGCGACGGAGACGCCCTGCTGGTTCGTCCGGACGGGCACCTGGCCTGGCGCGGCACCGACCCGACCGCTCTGCGGGCGTGGCTGGCCACCACGTTGGGTAGACCATGATCGACTGGCGTGCCGCCAAGAAAGAGGCCACCCGTCAGGCCATCCAGAGCCATGCGCTGCGCCTGTTTGCCGAAAAGGGCTACGACGCAACTACTGTCGATGACATCGCGGCAGCGGCCGGCGTCTCGCACATGACCTTCTTCCGGTATTTTCCGCGCAAGGAGGAAGTGGTCGAATACGACGAATACGACCCGATGATCGAAGAGTTGATCGCCGGCAGGCCCGCCGAGGAACCGCCGCTGACCGCCATCCACCGAGCGCTGCGATCAGGGCTGCAGACGGTGCTGGCCACCGATGGCGGGGCGCTGCTGCAGCGGACTCGGCTCATCCTGGCCAACCCGGCACTTCGGGCGCGAAATGCGCTCGCGCAGGATGAGACCCGGGATCTGTTCGCCCGTGCGCTGGCCCGCCGCGCCGGCCTGGCCGAACCCGACCTGGCCTGCCTGGTTCAGGCCGCGGCCGCGCTGAGCACGGTCGGGCCCGCGCTGACCGCCTGGGCGAACGGCGCCGACGAGGATCCCGTCGGGCTGATCGATGACGCGTTTGCCGCCCTGACCTCGGGGGCGCAGGGATCACTATGATCTCCCGCAGTCGCGCCGGGAGGTCCCCGCTGGTGTTCTTCGCTTCGGTGTTCGGGCTCTCGTTGCCGTTCTGGCTCATCGGGGCACTGTTCCCACACCCGTCGGTGTTGCCGATGGGGCTGCCGGCGAGTTCATTTCAGTTCGTGGTGCCGATGGTCGTGGCCGGCATCCTGGTGTACCGGCATCAGGGCCGACGCGGTCTCGCGGCGCTATCGAGGCGGACGGTGTCCGTGGGTGCATCCGCCCGGCCGGCCTGGTGGCTCCTGGCACTGACCGCGGTCCCGGCGATGATGGCGGCGACTTACGGGATCATGGCGCTGACCGGGAATCCCCCGCGGGGTGGTCATTCCTCGCTCATCGCGATCCCGAGCCTGTTGCTCCTCTATCTCGTTGCCGCACTGGGTGAAGAGGCCGGCTGGATGGGATACGCCGCCGGGCCGCTGATCCGGCGGTGGGGGCCGGTCGCGTCCGGGCTGACACTCGGCGTGGCCTGGGCGCTGTGGCATGTGGTCGGCTATATCCAGGCCGACCGGTCGGCGCTGTGGATAGTGGGGCAATGCCTGAGCTCGGTCGCCATCCGCGTCCTCATGGTCTGGATGTACGTCCGGATGAGCGCAGCCGTGCTGCCCGCGATCGTCATGCATGCCTCGATCAACGTCACCCAGTCGGTCTTCCCTGGTTTCACCGAGCGGCCCGCGCCCGCACTGATCTTCGGACTGGTCTGTGCCGCAACGGCAACAGTCGGCATTGCCATCACGGCGCGGAATCCTCTGGCCCCGATTCGGTTGATCCGCCGGTGAAACGAGCCTGTCCCCCGATCGGCGGACCGGCAAATCGTCCCGGCGATGGCCGATCGGGGGACAGCCTGTCGACGCCGGCCGGGTGAGGCTTGACGTGATCGATCTCATCGAGCCGCATCATCGACAGAGGAGCAACGAGATGACTTATCACGTCATGGATCTGGTGTGCGAGCGGGCCAACGAGCGGGACTGGGAACTGATCTTCGACAGCGGCCCCAACGGCGACCGGCGCACCATCGTGTGGGAGCACCGGCGGCTGGAATCGGCCGGGCAGCCGGTCGAGCTGGAGATCACGTTCAACGTCGACGGCCGGGTCGTTCAGACCGAGCGACGCCAGGACGGCAAATCGTGCCAGCGCGTCCTGCCGACCGATGGGTTCGCGTCCACCGCGATCCACATCGAAACGCTGAGCATGATCTGATCCCGGACCGGTATCAGTCGGCCAGGACACCGGCCCGGCGCATCGCGGCCGAGATGTGCTCGAAGTCGATGGCCACGTGGGCGCGAGCCAGGGCTTCGGCATCGTCGCCGCGACCCTCGACGATCGCGCCGACCAGTTCCTCGTGGTCGTGCAGCGCCCGCAGCTCCATCGCGCGCATCGTCGCGGGCTCACCCCATGGATGCGCGGGCGCACCGATGCTCACCGAGGCCTCCAGTTCCAGCAGCACCTGCTTGAGCACCTCGTTTCGGGCGGCATCCATGATTGCCAGGTGCAGCGCACTGTCGGCCTGTTGCGCGTTGAGTCCGCTCTCGGCGGAGCGGTAGGCGTCCAGTCGCTCCCACAGCCGTGCGACATCGTCGTCCGACCGGGACTCGGCCGCCGCCCGGCAGATGGCTCCGTGGATGCGGCAGATCGCATCGCAGCGGTCCCGCAGCTCGTCGGCCCGCATGGTCAGGGTGCGCCCCACCACCTCGGTCGAGGATTGCGGCCACTGTTGCAGGACGTAGGACCCGCCGCCGCGACCGCGCCGGGTTTGCACCAGGCCCCGGTCGACGAGCCTGGCCAGGGCGGCCCGCACCGTCATCCGCCCGACCCGCAGTGCCGCCGCGAGTTCGCGCTCGGCCGGCAGCCGGGCGCCGGGCAGATACTCGCCGATCGCGATGGCGGTGACCAGCCGGTCGGTGATTTCGTCCACCCGAGAGGAGGTTTCGAGCTCACGCTCCAGCAGGCCGGGGCCCCCGGCGAGCTGCCTCATCTCGATGGTCTCGTCCCCCATGGTGAATACAGTATCGAAGTCAATTGTTAAATTTCGATTAATGGTCTTGCGGCAAGACCATTACGGGGCGATGCTACCGGGCATGCCTCGATCCACCCGCACAGTGCCGTTTCGCGGACATGAGACCTGGGTTCAGGTCACGACGCCCGAATCCGCCCAGCCCGACGCCCTGCCCCTGTTCGTGCTGCACGGCGGCCCAGGGATGGCCCACAATTACGTCGCCAACATCGCGGCGCTGGCCGAGGAGACCGGCCGCACCGTCATCCACTACGACCAACTCGGCTGCGGCAACAGCACGCATCTGCCCGATGCGCCCGCCGAATTCTGGACGCCGCAACTGTTCGTCGACGAGTTCCACACCGTGCGCGCGGCCCTGGCCATCGACAACTACCACGTCCTCGGCCAGTCCTGGGGCGGCATGCTCGGCGCCGAGATCGCGGTCCGCGCGCCGGACGGGCTGGCCTCACTGTCCATCTGCAACTCCCCCGCGTCGATGCAGCTGTGGGTCGAGGCGGCCGCCGAGCTCCGGTCCCAGCTGCCGACGGCCACATCGGCCGCACTGGACCGCCACGAAGCCGACAACACGGTGACCGATCCGGACTATCTGGCCGCGACCCAGGAGTTCTACCGGCGCCATGTCTGCCGGATCGTTCCGATGCCCGCCGACTTCGCCGACAGCGAGGCCCAGATGCTGGCCGACCCGACGGTGTACTACACCATGAACGGGCCCAACGAATTTCACGTCATCGGCACCCTGCGCGACTGGACCGTCATCGACCGGCTACCGGCGATCGCCGCCCCGGTGCTGGTGGTCGCGGGCGAGTTCGACGAGGCAGCACCGGCCACCTGGCAACCCTTCGTCGACCGCATCCCCGACGTCCGCAGCCATGTGTTCGACGATGCCAGCCACTGCACACATCTGGAAAAGCCCGAGGAGTTCCGTGCCGTGATCGCCGAGTTCCTGCACCAGCACGATTCGGCCGTCGCCGCCCGGGTCTGACACCCACCCCTTCACCCGACAGGACCACCATGGCAACCGACACCGGCGCGACCGCTGCCCACCTCACCACCGGTGAGGGTCAGCGCAGCCTCGAATCATTCGGGTACCAGCAGCAACTCAGCCGTTCCGTCTCGACCGTCGACCTGATCGTCTACGGCCTGGTGTTCATGGTGCCGATCGCGCCGTGGACCATCTTCGGCACGGTCTACAACAGCGCGTCGGGCATGGTCCCGCTGGTCTATCTCATCGGCCTGATCGCCATGGTGTTCACCGCCCTGGCCTACGCGCAGATGGCCAAATCGTTCCCGCTCTCGGGTTCGGTGTTCGCCTACGTGGGCCGCGGAATCCATCCCGGCCTCGGGTTCTTCGCCGGCTGGGCGATCCTGCTGGATTATCTGCTGATCCCCACGCTGCTCTATGTGTTTGCCGCCGAGTCCATGGTCGGGCTGTTTCCGGGAACCCCGCGCTGGGTGTGGGCGATCGTGTTCGTCGTCGTCAACACGGTGATCAACCTGCTCGGCATCGGATCGCTGAAGATGGTCAACCGGGTGTTCCTGGCGGTCGAATTGGTGTTCGTCGTGCTGTTCGTCGTCATCGCGGTGCGCGCGATCAACGGCCAGTCCCTGCCCGACGTCGGGTGGAACACGCTGCCGATCTGGAACCCCGATCTGGTCAACGCCCCGCTCATCGCGGCCGCCCTGTCCATCGCGGTGTTGAGTTTCCTTGGCTTCGACGGTATTTCGACGCTGGCCGAGGAGTCGACGGGCAAGAAGAACCCGGCGGGCCGGGCGATGATCGTGGCCCTGTTCATCGTGGCGTTCCTGTTCATCGCCCAGACCTGGCTGGCCAGCCTGCTGGCCGGCGGGCGGGAGTCCTTCGGCGACGATGAGGCGGGCAACGCGTTCTTCCTGCTGGTGCAGGCCGCGTCGAGCACCGGATGGATGAACGCGTTCTTCGTGGTCAATGTGCTGGCGGTGGGCTTCGCGAATGCCATGGCGGCCCAGGCCGCCACCAGCCGGCTGCTGTTCTCGATGAGCCGGGACCGCCAGCTGCCGACATTCCTGTCCACGATCAGCTCGCGCAAGGTACCGATCGCCGCGATCCTGGTGGTGAGCGCGCTCAGTCTGGTGCTGGTGCTGTTCTTCGTCGGCCAGATCGGCCTGATCTCCTCACTGGTGAACTTCGGCGCACTGTTCGGGTTCTGCCTGCTGCACGCCTCGGTGATCTGGTTCTACATGGTGCGCAAGAAGTCCAAGAACTACCTGCTGCACCTCGTGGTTCCGACGGTCGGCTTCCTGATCATCGGCTACGTACTGGTCAACGCCGACGCGCTGGCCAAGATCGGCGGCGCGGTATGGCTGGCCATCGGGGCGATCGTGTTCGTCGCCAACGCGATTCGGGGTCGCGGCGCGCCAAGGCTGGAGGAAGCGTCCAGCTAGCGGGCCACCGAGCGCCAGCAGATCCTCGGTCACCTACCAGGGCGAATAGCATCGATCCGCCGTCGTGACGACGGCTCTGCTGGCATCCTTTGGCAACTATGGGCGACTTTGGGGTGATCGGTGCTTGGGTTCTGCTCGCCGTCGTTGTCGTCGGCGCCGTCGCGCTGGCAGTCGGCATCGTCCTGCTCGCCAGCCGTGTCGTCGCCCGTGACACACGCCCCGAGCACAACTCGATACTGTCGCCGTTCCTCACGGTCGTCGGCCTCGTCTACGGCGCGGTCCTCGGTTTCACCGTCGTCGTCGGCTGGCAGCAGTACCTCTCGGCCGAGACGAACGTGTCCAACGAAGCCTCGACGCTGACCACGATGTACCGCCTGACCGTCGCAATGCCGCAGCCGGAGCAGGCACAGGTACGGGAACAACTGCGCACGTATGCGGACGCGCTGCAAGGCCCCCGCTGGGGGAAGGAAGAGTTCGCCGCCATCGAGAACGAGGGCAGGCGCGCGCTCACCGACATGTATCGCATCGTCGGGACCCGGGAATCCAACGCCCCGGCCGCCGCGGTGAACAGTCAGTTCCTCACCCAACTGAACGTCCTGGCTTCGGACCGAAGCGCGCGGATTCTCAACGCGAAACCGCGCATACCGCCACTGTTGTGGTGCGCCTTGATATTCGGCAGCCTGGTGCTGGTCACCCTGGCCAGCTTCATGCGGCTGGCCAGCAACCGCGCCCACATGATCCTGGTCGGCACCGTGACCGCGCTGTTGGCGTTGCTGCTCTACCTCGTCTTCATGCTGGACCACCCGTACGGCCCGCTCGGTGTTACCCCACACCAGTTCTCGCATGCCGTCGAGGTGTTCGATCTGGTCGACCAGGGAACCTGAGATCCGCCCCGGAGTGCGGCCAGCCAGCTAATGCGTGGTTGGCGCGTCGCTTTCTACACCAGGGCTGTGGATCGTCATTCATCACGACCTTGGTGCAGAAATCGGCGTTGTAGTCTGGGCAAAATGGTGGCGAGGTGCTCTCTCATGACCCAATAAACTGGACGGGCGATTGTCGTCCAACCGCTGGTTGCGGACGATAAGCGACCTGAGGGGGAACATGCCTGGCCAGCTCAATGTGAACACCGATGCGGCGGTCACCACAGCGCATGCCGTGAGCGATGACGCCGCCGAACTCCGCACCGAACTCGAGCGGATCGCCGGCGAGTGGCAGAGCGTGGCGCACGGCTGGTCCGGAGCCGCCGCGTCGGCGTATACCGACATCTGGGAGGAATGGCACGAAGGCGCCACCAGGCTCGTCGATGTGCTCGCCGAATCGGCACGCGCTCTTTCGCAGGCCGCGGTTCACTACGACCAACAGGATGCATCGTCCGCGCAAGCCGTCGAGTCGCTCTCCCGTGAGATGGGCCTCTGATGCGCTATCGCGTCGAGGTCGCAGAGCTCCTGGCGTTCGTCGAGAATCTTCAGGCGTTTGAGAACCGCGCGGAGAGCATCGCCGCGCATGTCGACAGCCAGGTTGCCGAGTTGCATACCAGCTGGTCCGGTGACGCGGCGACGGCGCACCGCACCAACCACGACGAGTGGATGTCGGCAGCTACCCAAATGCGAGAAGCCCTCGCGAAACTGCGGGAAGCCGCCCACACAGCGCACCGCAACTACACCGAAGCGGTCGAGCTCAACTTGTCGATGTTGACATGACGCAGGAGGTCGACACCGAACAGTTCTACCTGGTTGGCAAGAATCTGTTCCAGATGGCCGGCGAGATGTTCGAGGCCTTCGACATCAACGTCAAGATGCTCGGCGAGACCGGATCGATGGCCGGCACCGACGATGCGGGGGCCGCGTGGGCAGCCTCGTACGACACTCGTGCCCGTGAGGTGCTCGACGCCGTCAACGATCTGACCAAGGCCATGGAGAACTACGGCGGGGTGATCATCCAGGCGGGCTACAACCACGCGGTCGCCGAACACAACGCCACGCCAGGCAAACAGGGACCCGCACCTGTAAAACCGGCGGAGCCGGCGAGCACTGCCGGCGTGCTCTCCGCGCCACCCGCCGCCGGCGGTCCCGGCAAGGGCATGTTCGACTACGCGCTCGGATTAGTCGAACAGATCGGAGTACCAGTCCCCGATGGGGACACCGACAAGATCGACAAAGCGGCGCAGGCCTGGGACCGTCTGGCCACGGTCTATCAGACCACCAACGTTCTGACTGGGCTGACCGTGCAAACGCAGATGTTCAGCGATACGAAATCGCCAGAAATCGAATACATCGCCAAGGATTTGACCGAACTTCGTGATGCCGCGTCGGCGGTCTTGGACGGTTGCGCCGAACTGTCACAGTCCTGCACCGACTACAAATCGGCGCTCGACGATCTACGCGGCCAGCTCGAAGACATGGTCGAGAATCTGGCCATCGAACTCGCGGCCACCGCAGCGATAACCGTTGCGGCATCCTTTCTCAGTGTCGGACTCACGGTTGGTGTCGGCGCCGCCAAGGCCCTTGAAGCGATCAAGAGATACGGCGGACTGATCCGTGCGGCGATCAACAGCTGGAAGATCTCGAAGAACATCAGCAAGGGCGTCAAACGAGCACACGACATCGCCGGCGTTCGCAAACGTCTCGAACGCATCAAGAACCTGGGCCGCAAGGGCAGGAAAGAGGAACCGAAGCCTCCTGCACCCAAGCGCAATCTTAGCGATCTGTTCGCAGCAGGAAGGACACCGAAAGCGAGTGAACTCGACGACTATGCCCTTTCACAAGGGTGGACAAAGACTCAAACCCCTGGCGGCCCTCCAAAATACCTAGACGACAACGGTGTAGTCCGAATGACCATCAAGGAAGGAAGCCCCCGAGCGCCCGGAAGTGGACAACCTCACATAGAGTTCCGTGATGGCAGTGGCCAGCGAATCGATCCTTTCGGGAATCCAGTGACGCGAAAGAGTGTGGATAACCACACCCCGATCGAATGGGATTGGTGATGACGTGATTGATTACAATCAGTATCCGACCCTCAAAGGTATATACCTTGAAGATAGTTACGTTCTAGCCATTATCGATGAGCCTGGAGTGTTCGCTTTCAAGCTCGAAGCGGTGTTAACGCCTGAGCACCCTAGATACCATAATCCCCGGCCTGGGGAACAGTATTGCTATGCAGACGGGTATTTAATCTTCCGCGATGTTTCCCGCGTCGATTGGTTGGAGCGCTCATCCAGTCGGTCCGTGGATGCGGCGGGAGACGAAGACCTCGGAAACATTGATGGCCTCACGACCGATGGAGGCGCATTCATCACCCAGGGCGACTGGGGCCGAGTTCGTATTGCCAGCGGTACTCAACCCCGGTTTGAGATCTCGGCCTGACAGACAATGATGTCGACGACGTTTGCACGATGATCAATCAATGTTGGCGCGCCATATCTCCAGCGGAAGCCGCAATCATAATTGCGATTTAAACGACATCGAATAGATCCGACTGCATGACTTTAGTCGACAACACCTGAGTTAGGACATTCGGCTTAGTAAGCCAAATGTCCTAACTCAGGACGAACTTCGGCGCCGCACCCAAAGGCGTATCAGCTCATGTACCGCAACGGGTGCGCCAAATACGTAGCCCAAGGAGTGTGTACCTCGGCCGTCGCGGATGCCCGTCCGATAACGACGACGCTCCGCCCCAACCTCAGCCCACCGCCTTCCGCAGCGCACCGGCGAGATCGCCCCGCTTCCCAACATCGACATTATCCACCCCGAGCCAACCCGCCATCGACCGCAACTCCCCCGCCAGCGCGCCCGCCACGTGTGCCCGGTCCCGGCCGTCCTCGGTGAACGCGCCCAGCACCTGAAGTGCGCCGTCCACCCGCTTGAGATCGACCCGGCCCACCAACTCACCGTCCAGTAGGAAAGGCCATACGTAGTAACCGAATTGACGCTTCGGCGCCGGGGTGTAGATCTCGATGCGGTAGTGGAAGTCGAACAGCCGCTCGACGCGGGGCCGGAAGAAGACCAGCGGGTCGAACGGGCACAGCAGGGCGGTACCTCGGCCGAACCTCGGCACCTTCTGACCGGCTCGCAGATACGCCGGCACCCCGTCGATCGCGACCGCCTCCAGTTCACCGTCGGCGACGAGTTTGGCGATCGCCGGTTTGACCTGTTTGGCACCGAGCCGGAAGTAGTCGCGGATATCGGCTTCGGTCCCGACCCCCAGCGCGGTCGCGGCCCGCAGCGTCAGCTCACGCACCGCGTCGTCGTCACCGACATCGCGGGCCAGCACCTCGGGTGGCAGCACGTTTTCGACGAGGTCGTAGTGGCGGGCGAAGCCGACCCGGGTCGCCGTCGTCAACACTCCAGACGCGAACAGGGCCTCCGCCACCCACTTCGTCTCGCTGCGGTCCCACCACGGCCCCTTGCGTCCCCGCGGCTCGGACTCCAGGTGCGCCTCGATCTGACCCGCGGTGGACGGTCCCAGTTCGGCCACCGCCGTGACGATATCGTCGGCCAACTTCGGGTTCTTGCGGACGATCTCCTTGCCCCAGCGGCCTCCGGTGTACTCGCGCATCCGCCAGCGCAGCAGCGGCCAGTCCTCGACGGCCATCAACGCGGCTTCGTGCGCCCAGTACTCGACGAGCAGCCGGGGCGAGCGGGCCGTGTGCGACCAAGCGGCGCGGTCCAGGACATCGCGGTCATAGGGCCCGAGCCGGCTGAACACCGGGGCGTAGTGGGCCCGCACCGCCACCGACACCGAGTCCAGCTGCAGCACCTGGATACGCGAGATCAGCCGCCGCAGATGGGCCCGGGCGACTGCACCCGCCGGTCGCGGTTCGTGAAAGCCCTGCGCCGCGACCGCGATGCGGCGGGCCTGCGCTGTAGTTAGGGTGGCCACCCCGCCATCGTTCCCTATGCCACCGACAAGTCAGCCGCGCAGGTAGCTGCAGAACCGGTACCGAAGTCCCGAGCTGCTGGTCAGCCACTCGCCTACCGTCCCGGTCCAGGAGTCGTCGAGAACGGGTGCCATCGCGTCCCCCTCGGCGGGCTTCAGGTCGATATCGATCTCAGTCACCTCGCACCGGTCCGCGAACTTGAGGGCCTGCGCATAGATCTGGGCCCCGCCGATCACCCAGCCCCGGAACACGTCGGCCAGTTCGGTCACCACCTCGGCACCGTCCGCCACATACCGGGGGTTGCGGGTGATCACGACATTGCGGCGCCCCGGCAACGGCCGCACCTTGGCCGGCAACGATTCCCAGGTCAACCTGCCCATCGCAACGGTCTGACCGAGGGTGAGTTCCTTGAACCGGGCCTGGTCCTCGGGCAGCCGCCACGGGATGCCGTTCTCCCGGCCGATGACACCGGAGGCGGACTGCGCCCAGATCAGCCCAACACTCATACCGCGACGGGGGCCTTGATCCCCGGGTGCGGATCGTAGTTCAGGATCGCGACGTCCTCGTAGGTGTAGTCGAATATCGAATCCCTGGGCGTCAGAACGAGTTCCGGATACGGCCTGGGATCGCGGGAAAGCTGCAGGGCCACCTGTTCGACGTGGTTGTCGTAGATGTGGCAATCCCCGCCGGTCCAGATGAACTCGCCGACATCCAGCCCGGCCTGGGCAGCCATCATGTGCGTCAGCAACGCGTAGCTGGCGATGTTGAACGGCACCCCGAGGACAAAGTTGTGATTGAGCTGGGCTGTTCGCCAGGTTTTCGGTTTGCGGCAATCACAACTATCGCCGGAATTG
>NZ_JBSFPX010000087.1:0-28431 GCF_053588415.1 Mycobacterium sp. NPDC003449 | reverse complement strand
TGCGCGTCTGTTGCCCGCCACGCCGGAAAACACCGGCACTTTGCGCACGCTCGCGGCCGGCGACGGTGCGGATCAGCGTGGCATCAACCGCCCGACGATGGTCGGGAACAGCCGCTGATAGCCCGATCCGGTCAAGCGGACCAGGACGTCGAGGATCTTGGCGTCGGCGCCGACCAGCACGCGGGCCCGGTCCTTGCGGACGGCCTCGAGGATGATCTTGGCGGCCCGTTCCGGGGTGGTGTTCGCCAGCTTGCGGTCGAAGGCCTCGGCGAGGCGTGCCGAATCGAGACCCTCGGCGGCGGTCGCGTTGCGGGCGATCGCGGTCTTGATGCCGCCGGGATGCACACAGGTCACCTTGACCGGATGCTTGGCCACCGCCATCTCCTGGCGCAGCGCCTCGGTGAACCCGCGCACCGCGAATTTCGCCGAGTTGTAGGCGGCCTGGCCGGGCACCGCGAAGATGCCGAACAGGCTCGACACGTTGACGATGTGGCCGTCCCCCGACTCGATGAGGTGCGGCAGGAATGCCTTCGTACCGTTGACGACGCCCCAGAAGTCGACGTCCATCACCCGCTCGATGTCCTTGAACTGGGAGATCTCGACGTCGCCGGTGAACGCGATGCCCGCATTGTTGTAGATCTGGTTGACCTTGCCGAAGTGCTCCTTGACCGCGTCGGCGTACAGCTGGAACGCCTCGCGCTCGGTGACGTCGATCCGGTCGGCCTTGACCGGGACACCGATGGCCTTGAGGCGTTCCTCGGTAGCGGCCAGACCCTCGGTGTCGACATCGCTGATCGCCAGTTTGGCGCCCGACCGTCCGAGTTCGATGGCCAGTGCCTGACCGATACCCGATCCGGCCCCGGTCACCACGGCGACCTTTCCGGCGAAGCCCTCCATGCGCACTCCCTCGTGTCGTTGGTGACTCCGAGATTAGCCGGTACCCGCGGTCCCTCCTACGTGGGGTTCAGAGCGAGGATGTCGCACCCCTCAGTGGCCGCCGCGCGATACAACGGCGCGAATGTATTCGATCGCCTCCACGGTCTTTCGGGTTGGATAGAACTCCAGTCCGATGATGCCGTCGTATCCGGTCGACACCACCAGCGCTACGAGTGACGGCCAGTCGACGTGGCCGCTCCCAGGCTCGCCACGGCCGGGGACGTCGGCGAGTTGCAGGGCCCGGATCACGTCACCGCTTTCGGCGAACACGGCGGCCGGGTCTTCGCCCTGCGCCATGGAATGGTAGAGGTCATAGAGGACGGCGAACCGTTCCGATCCGACCTGGCGTACGACGGATACGGCGTCGGCGGTGTTGTCGAGTAGGGCGCCCGGGTGGTCCACCTTCGTGTTGAACGCCTCGAGCGTGAAGGTGACGCCGGATCCTTCGGTACGCGCGACGAGTTCACCATAGACCTCGACGAGAAGCTCAAGCTGCTCACGACGCGAACGGCGCAGGTACCCTGTTCCGCCGGACACGACGATGCGGTCGCAGTCGAGTTGGCGCGCCCGGTCCACCGTGGCGGCGACGCCGTCATAGAACGAGCCCAGGTCGGTGTCGGGGAACGTGATGTTTGTTCGCGGCTCGGCGAGGATCGAGGTGATGGCCACCCCGCGATCACTGGCCACGCGTGCGATTTGAGGAACATCCCGATCGGACGTGGTCCAGAATTCCACGGCATCGAAACCCGCGTCCGCGGCGGCCGCAATGCGTTGCGGGACATCACCGGCCTCGGTGAAGAGAAGATCGACATTGGGTGCCAGCCTGATGGTCAACTCACAGCTCCTTTCGAGTCGGGCTTCGACCGAACCCGGTGATCGATCAACCGAGGCCGGATCACCAGCGAGGCCTGACATCGGGGAAGAGCCCGCGCTCGCGCAGGTCCCGCCATCCGGCTCCGTCGGGGTATGTCCATTCCTCAACCGAAGCCGGCAACATCTCCGCGCTCGTGCCTGCGGCATTCGGGGCGCAGTAGCGGCCCTGCACCACCTCGACCGGTGCGGCGAAATGCTCGTGGAGATGGTCGATGTACTCAAGGGCTCGACCTTGTTGACTGCGTGAGACCACCGCATAGTCGAAGAACACGAGGTGCTGTGCGAGTTCGCAAAGCCCGACTCCGCCCGCGTGCGGGTTCACCGGGACTCCGAAACGGGCGGCGAGAAGGAGATTGGCGATGTTCTCACTGAATCCGGCGAAGTGGGAGACGTCGACCTGCGCGACATCGATCGCTTCAGCCTGGAGAAATTGCTTGAGGACGATCCTGTTCGCCATCGCCTCGCCCGTCGCGACCCGTACCGGGGCGATGGCCTTGCGGATCCTGGCGTGGCCGAGGATATCGTCGGGTGCGGTCGGTTCCTCGACCCACCACAGGTCGAACTCGCGAAGCTGATTGATCCACGCGATTGCTTCGTCGACCTCCCATCGCTGATTCGCGTCGATCGCGAGCCGGATGTCCGGACCGACGGCATCGCGGGCAAGCCCCAGGCGACGTACATCGTCGGCAATATCGCCGGCGACCTTCATCTTGATGAGGGTGAAGCCGTCGGCCACGGCCGCGCGCACCAGGGTGAGCATCTTCTCGTCGTCGAAGCCGAGCCATCCGGGACCGGTTGTGTACGCGGGGAATCCGTCGCGTTCCAGCTCCGCGATGCGCTGGTCTTTCCCGTCCTGTCCGGCCTGCAGGATTTCCAGGGCTTGCTCGCGGGTGAGCGCATCGGTGAGGTGAGAGAAGTCGATCGCGTCGACGAGCGCCTCGGGTGTCATCTGCGCCAACAGCTTCCACAGCGGCAGCCCGGCACGGCGGGCCTTGATATCCCACAATGCGTTGACAACCGCACCGGCTGCCATGTGAGTGACGCCTTTCTCCGGCCCGAGCCACCGCAGTTGGGTGTCGTGCACGAGCAGGCGCGACACCTCGCCGATACGGTCGAGCAATTCGTCGACATCCCAATCGGGAAGCAGTTCGGCCGCGCCGCGAATCGCCATGGCCGCCAGATCGTTTCCCCGACCCTGGGTGAAGACGTAGCCGAACCCCGACGGCCACAGCGGGTCATCGACAAGCAGTTCGAGATAGGCGGCCGAATGGTCGGGATTGCCGTTGACCGCATCAGAGCCCGATGCATCCAGGGAGGTGGGGAATCGCACGTCGGCGATGCGGGCGCCGGATATTCTTGCCATATCGATGTTCCTTTTCAGCTGTGGTCGCGCGCTCCGACGCGCTCGAGGACATGCCGCGCTCGCAGACTCATGGCGCGGGCATCGCGACTGACGACTTCGTCGTGATCCAAGAACTCCCGGCCCATGCATACCGCGCGGACACCGAGGTCGAGATATTTGCGTGCGGCTTCGATGGTCACACCACCGCTGACCACGAGCGGTACATCCGGCAGGGGTCCCCGGAGGGCTGCGATGTAGTCCGGCCCTCCCACCATGTCGACGGGGAACACCTTGACTGCCGCCGCGCCGAGAACCAACGCCTGGTTGATCTCGGTCGGGGACAGCGCGCCGGGCACTATGGGCACGCCTGCGGACTGAGCGGCGTGCATGACATCCGGACGGGTATCGGGGGCCACGATGTACCGGGCGCCGGCGGCTACGACTTCGGCGACGCTGGCCGGTTCGAGTATGGTGCCCGCTCCGATGAACGCTCCGGTCGGCCGGAGTCGCTCGATCAACTCGACTGCGCCGGGAACCGTCATCGTGACCTCGACGCTTCGGACGCCTCCGTCGATCAGCGCCGAGCATGCAACGTAGGCGTCCTCG
Organism: Mycobacterium sp. NPDC003449; assembly: GCF_053588415.1. NCBI lineage: Bacteria > Bacillati > Actinomycetota > Actinomycetes > Mycobacteriales > Mycobacteriaceae > Mycobacterium > Mycobacterium sp. NPDC003449. The sequence continues at coordinate 24,674 of NZ_JBSFPX010000087.1, read as the reverse complement.
GGGTCGCGAAGCCGCACGACGACGACGACATCGTCGATCGCCAACTCACTCATGGGTTCTCCATTTCACGGCGGCTGTGCTCGCCTGTTGATATCGCTCGAATGCCACGTCGGCCAGCGAACGTTGGCAAGCGTCCGGCTCCAGCACAAGCGGAGGTTGTCGCAGGACCGAGATCGCCTCGATGTCCCATCCGCTTGCGAGAGCCGCGAGCATGGCTGCGCCGAGCGCGGAGAGCGCCGGTTCATTGTGCAGGCGCACCCTGCGCCCGAGCGTGGTCAGCCACACGGATCGCCAGCCGGCATCGGTGATGCCGACGCCGCCGATGTCGATGACGGGCAGTTCATTGCCCACGGCGGACGCGGCCGTGTCGAGGATGTGACGCGCTGCCAGGGCGACGCCACTGAGGGCGGCACGCGCGACCCGCGGCCGATCGTCGCCGATACTCAACCCCGCGACCAGTCCGCGCAGCCCGTCGTCCCAGAGCGGCGCACGTTCCCCGCGCAGATAGGGGATTGCGGTGGGAAGGTCGTCCGGCGCGGCTTGATGTGCCAGCCCGACGAGTTCGGCGACCTCGACCCCGAGCAGTCGTGCCCACCAGAGCAAGGCGTCGCCGCCGCTCTGGGTCGGGCCGTAGAGCAGCGGCATCGGCGCGGACGGGCCGGCAGGGACGTTATAGAGGCCGGGGGCCTCGGCGCTTGGCGTCGACGAGACACCCACGATGTTGGAGGTTCCGGTCAGCACGAAACCACCCGGTGATTCGAAAGCCCCTACGGCAAGAACCGCGGCCATGGCATCGGTCCATCCGGTGGCGACGACAACGCCGGTGGGAAGTCCGAGTTCGGCGGCTGCGGCTTCGGTCACCGTGCCGAGCGACTCCCATGGCCGGCCCGCCGAAGGGCAGATCGAGGCGGGCCACCCGGCCGCCTCGAGAAGCGATGAGACGGGTTCGCCCGTGCGCGTGTCACACATGCCCTTGGCCGTCCACGGATCGGTTCCCGCAACGCCGGTCAGAAACATGTTGAGGTAGTCCTTCGGAGCGAATGCATAACGCGCGCGGCGTGCGTCGGCGTCGTTGCGGGCAACCCAGGCCAGCTGTGGAAGGAGCTGCGATGCGGCCCACGGGAGGGCGGTGCCCACCAGCGGTGCGATATCGCCGAGTCGCTCGCCGAGAAGTGCGGCGGTGCCCGATGGGCGGCTGTCCTGCCATGTGATGGCCGGCCGCACCGGCCCGCCTGTCTCGTCGACGAGAACGAGGCTGGGCACGTGTCCGTCGATCGCGATGGCCGAGATTGCTCCCCGCAGTTCTGCCGGGACGTGCTCGAGGCAGGAGATCAGTGCCGCTACCCAATCCTGCGGATTCTGCTCGGCGGCCCCGTCGACGCCGACGGTGGTGTGATAGGAGGCCGAATTCCGGGCGACGACGTCTCCGCGGTCGTCGAGGAGCAGCGTTTTCACCGACGTCGTACCGAGATCGATGCCGAGATACGTCATGCGAGATGCGTCATGGGCGAGCACCGGTCAGATCACGTGGCGATCATGAAGTTGTTGAACCCGTTCGGGCGAGTATTCGAGGAATTCGCCGAAGATCGCGTCGTTGTCCTCGCCGATGAGGGGCGGGGCTTTGCGAATCGATCCGGGCGTCTCGCTGAGCTTGATGGGAATGCCGGGCAGCTTCAGCGTGCCGAGCATCGGATGCTCGACGTCGACCATCATCTCCCTGGCGGCGACCTGCGCCGAGTCGGTGACCTCGTCGACGCCCATCACCTTGCCGAACGGGATTCCGGTTTTCTCCAGAACGGCGGTTGCCTCGTCGACGGTGAGAACGGAAATCCAGTCGGTGACGATCTGCTCGATCTCCTCGATGTGGGCCATCCGTTTGGCGACCGATTCGAAACGGTCGTCATCGGCCAGTTCGGGCCGCCCGATGCCCACCGCAAGGCGGCGGAACAGCGGGTCGGTGCCTGCGTGTAGATAGATGAACCCGTCGCGAGCGCGGAAAAGGTTGGCGGGACCGCTCATCCGATCTCGCGACCCGTTTCGCGCGACGAGATGACCGTTCATGGCCCAGTCGCTGGGAGCTGTGCCCAGCGTGGAGAAGAGGGCGTCGACGGAAGCGACGTCGACTCGCTGACCTTCACCCGTGGCGCGCTGATGCATGATCGCCAGCAACGCTCCGATCGTCGCCTGATAGCCGGCGATGTAGTCGGCGACGAAGGCACCTGTCAACATGGGGCGACCGTCAGGGTGGCCACTCATGCTCATGAGGCCGGAGGCGGCCTGGGCGACGCTGTCGAAGAGGGCACGACCGGCGAGCGGGCCGGTCTGCCCGAAACCGGAAATGGACACCAGGATGATGCCCGGGTGTAGCTCCTCCATCCGTTCATAGGGAACCCCCATCGCGTCGAGCGTTCCGGGGCGGTAGTTCTCGACAACGACGTCGGCGCTGCGGATGAGGTCCTCGAGTATGGGAAGAGCCTCCGGATGCCGGGTGTCCAGGGTGCCCGCATGCTTATTTCGGCTGTACAGCATCGTGTAAATGCTCTGCCCTTTGTAGAAGGGCGCGAGCCCACGAGAGTCCTCCCCGCCCGGGCGCTCGATCTTGATCACTTTGGCGCCCATATCCGCGAGTATCTGCGTGGCCAGTGGACCGGCGATGAATCGTGTGAGGTCGAGTACCGTGACGCCGCTCAGGGCCTGCCGATCAGCCTCGATCATCTCTGGCGATTCCCTTCAGTGGATGAAAATTTGTCCGGAGGTCTATATATGTGAGCACGGGGAACGAGCCGGTGTCAATCGAATCTGACGGCATCTTGACAGCCGAAGCGATGCGCGTAGTCTAACCCGCAGACTAGTCGTCTATATGAGTAATGGTATCCAGCAAGATGGCTGGCCGGAGCTAATGCCGGCACGCTCAAAGGAGAGCATGTTGATGATCAGTACCGGAATGCAGTCTCGTCGCCGCGGACGCTCAGGCATTTTCGTAGCTGCCGCCACCACTGTCGCGGCCGTCCTGGCCGTCTCTGCGTGCTCGATCGGCAGCGGGCCCAGCTCGGGCCAGGGCTCTTCTGGCGCAGGCACGAATCCCGGTGCGCGAGGGAGTACCTGGGCGGATATCCAGGCACGTGGCGTCATCAACATCGGAGTGGGTCTCACCACGCCCCCGTTCGGCCTTACCGACAAGGACGGTAAACCCGGCGGTCTGGACATCGAGGTCGCCAAGCAACTGGCCAGCTATCTCGGCGTGGAAGCCAACCTGTTCGAGATCACGGCGGACAGCCGGATCCCGACGCTGCAAAGCGGGAAGGCCGATGTCATCTCGTTCACCTTGACCATCACACCCGAACGACAACAGCAAATCGACTTCGGCTCACCGATCATGAACATCTATCAGGGCGCGGTGGTCCCGGAGGATTCGCCGATCACGTCCGTCGAAGAGCTTGCCGACAAGACCATTGCCGTCCAGAAGGGCACGACGGGCGCGACCTACGCCGCCAAAGAGTTCCCGAACGCGACGCTGCAGCAATACGACACCGAAGTGGCGACATTCCAGGCAACGGAGCAAGGGCAGGCGGACGCCATGGTGGACCTCGTGCAGGCGCTCGAATTTCACCTCACGTCCGACACCAATCTCAAACTGGTACCCGGACAGGTCGGACCGATTCAGGGCTACTCCTTCGGGATTCAGAAAGGCAATACGACGCTTCTGGACAAGGTGAATGAGTTCCTCGAGGAGTTCCACGCCAAGGGCGAGGGCAAGAGGCTCTTCAAGGAGTCACTCGGCATAGACCCGCCCCCCGCAGCCTTCGAGGGTCTCGAGGACTGACGGCGCCTCGCTCGGTGGCGGACTACAGCCTGACATTCGGACCGGCCCGCCGCGCCGGCGCGTCTCATCTTCGACTAGAGAAGTTGGATTGAACGCCTGTGAATTTCCTTCATTACACCCAGATGTTCGTTCATGGTGCGTGGGTGACGATTTGGACCTCGACGACCGCGTTTTTCATCGGGCTGATCCTGGGTTCGATAGTTGCGACAGGGCGTCGGTCGCGTTGGCGTGTACTGCGTGCCGTCAGTACGGTCTATGTCGAGATCCTGCGGAATACACCGGTTCTCGTGCAAATCTTCATGGTGTTCTTCGGGCTGGGATCAATCGGCATTCGCATTCCTGCGCTGATCGCCGGAATCGCCGCCCTGGGGATCAACGGTGGCGCCTACCTCTCGGAGATCATCCGATCCGGGATTCAGGCCGTCCCGCCGGGACAGCTCGAGGCGGCCCGCTCGCTGGACCTTTCGCCGACGCAAATCTTCTTCAGCGTCACATTTCCCCAAGCGATCCGAACCGTGTTCCCCCCCATAGTCAATCAGTACGTCGATATGATCCTCGCAAGTTCATTGCTCTCGGCGATTGCCGTCAACGAGCTCACGAGCGTAGCCCGGATCGTCAACAGCATCACCTACGAGACCCTGGCGGTATTCGCGTTCGCGATGCTCTTCTACCTGGTGTTGACGAATGTAATTTCATTCGCGGCAGACATGTTCGCCCGGCGGGTCTTCAAGCCGCCGATCAAGGCGGGCCAGCGGGCCGGATTCCGCGGATCACGGCAACTGCAGATGGGACGTGATCGCGGATGAACGACTGGGAACAGATCTTCGAGGCCCGAGGACTACTCCTCCAAGGGTTCATCGCCACGCTGGTTCTTACGGCGACATCCATTGTCACGAGTACCGCGCTCGGGTTCATCGTCGGCCTCGGCCGTTACGCGCGCATCCCGGTGCTCGGGTTCCTGCTCAGGGTGTATCTGGAATTCTTTCGCGGCACACCACTTCTCGTACAGCTGCTCTTCGTCTACTTCGGTGCCGCCTACCTGCGTCTCGACGGGGTCACGGTGTTCGGGGCGAGCCTGTTCGCCATGACGCTGTACCAGGGTGCATACATCTCGGAGGTTTTCCGAGCCGGGTTCGAGGCGGTGCCCCCGGGTCAGCGTGAAGCGGGGACGACGCTGGGGCTGTCACGCCTGCAGATCACGAAGGATGTGGTGTTCCCCCAAACGCTTCCGATCGTCCTGGCACCCCTTTTCGGTCAGTATCTCACGCTCGTGAAGAACACCTCGATCGCCTCGGCGATCAGCTTTTTCGAAATAGTCCGACAGGGCCAGGCGATCACCGATCAAGGCGCAAACCCTTTTTATGTCTACCTGGTCGTCGCGGCGATGTTCTTCATCATCAGCTTCCCGCTCTCCCTCGTGGCCCGAGCACTCGAGAAGCGCAGCATTACCAGAAGGGAGAAGGTCGCATGATTGTCGAAGTCACCGACGTCCACAAGAGCTTCGGCGATAACAAGGTGCTCCGTGGAGTGAGCGTGTCGGTCGAGGCCGGCGAGGTCATCGCCGTCATTGGGGCGAGCGGATCCGGCAAAAGCACCCTGCTGCGGGTGATCAACGGCTTGGAGACCGTCGACTCGGGCGAGATCGTGGTCAACGGTGTGGCGGTTCATGATCGGCGCAGCGCGAGTGGCGTGCATCAGCATGTCGGAATGGTGTTCCAGCAGTTCAACCTGTTCCCCCACCTCACCGCGCTGGAGAACGCCACCCTCGCATTGCGCAAGGCCAAGAAGATGGCCAAGGCGCAGGCCGCGGAACTCGCGATGGAGTGCCTCACCCAGGTGGGCCTGGCCGAGAAGGCAGGGTTCTATCCGGAGCAGCTCTCCGGCGGCCAACAGCAACGAGTGGCGATTGCGCGCGCGCTCGCCATGCAACCGCAGGTCATGCTCTTCGACGAGGCGACGAGCGCTCTCGATCCGGAACTGGTGGGCGAGGTCACCAAGGTGATGCGAGAGCTCGCCGCCGGGGGCATGACCATGCTGGTGGTCACGCATGAGATGGGCTTCGCGCGCGAAACCGCCGATCGTGTGTTGTTCTTCGATGACGGTGTCATCGGCGAACAGGGTACGCCCGAACAGATATTCACGGCACCGGACAATCCCCGGCTCAAGCAGTTTCTTCGCCGGATCCTGGAGAAGTAGCCGGCGATGAGAAGCAAGCTCACTTCGATTTCGGATGCGGCGGCACTCGTCGCCAGTGGAAACACACTGGCGGTCGGGGGGTCACTGCTCCGCAGGCAGCCACTGGCGCTGTGCAGGGAACTCGTCCGGCAGGAGGTTCGGGATCTCACATTGCTGACGTGGGCATCGAGCCTCGCCACCGATTTGCTCGTCGGCGCGGGGTGCGCGGGCGCGTGGGAAGGGATTTATGTCGGGATGTGGTGGCAGGGCGGCGCACCCAACTTTCGTCGGGCGAGTGAAAGCGGACGGATACGGGTGCGGGACTATTCGGAGTCGTTCATGACGGCCCGCTTTCGGGCTGCCGCGCAGGGCCTGCCCTTCATGCCCTTGCAGCCCATCCGCGGTACGACCTGGGCCGAGCGTGACGATATTCGCACGGTGACCGACCCCTACACGGGGCGCGAGTTGCAGACGGTTCCGGCTGCCGATGCCGACGCGACCATCCTGCACGCTTATACCGGCGATGAATTCGGCAACATCGTGTGGCCGGTTCACCGTGACAGCGATGACATCGATCTGCTCATGGGCGCGTCGTCGCGTCGTCTCATCGTCTCGGTGGAGCGTCTCATTTCCCACGCCGAGGTCACGCGTCGCCCCAACCTCACCTATATCCCGCATACCAAGGTGGCCGCCGTGTGCGAAGCGTCTTACGGCGCCTATCCGTCGAGCTGCGACACCGTCTACGACGAGGACCAGATCGAGTTGGCCGCATGGGCTCAGGCCGGTCGGACCGAGGAGGGCTTCCGCGCATACGTCGACCGCACCGTGCGCGATGTCAGCGACCACGATGCCTATCTCGAAACGGTCGGACATGGGCGGCTCGAGGCGCTTGCGGTGGCCCAGAATGACTGATGCGACGCGCGACGAATTCATGGTGTCCACCATCGCCGGTGCCCTCCGAGATGAGGAGCTCGTCTTCGTCGGAGTCGGCACCTCGGGCAGGGCATTCACCCTGGCGGTAGGGATACCGTTGGTGGCGGCGCGCCTTGCGCAGCTCAATCATGCTCCGGCGCTTGATATTTACTGGGGTAACCTGCTCAGCCCGGATCTCTCCCATGTGCCTGCGGCGCTCACGCAGGACGCTATCACCCGTTGGCGCGGCGCTTACGCTCCGAGCGACGTGGGTCTCAAGGTCGACATGCTGGTTCGCGGGGAATTCGACGTCAGCTTCGAGTCCGCTGCACAGGTCGACCGATACGGAAATCTCAACATCACCCGCATCGGCGCGGGTGACAACCCTGCCGTTCGGTTGGTGGGCACCCTTGCGCAGCCCGAGCACCTCGCATTCGTCAAGCGGCCGATCATCGTGTGCGACCTGTCGCCGCGGGTGTTCGTCGAGAAGGTCGACTACATCACGAGTTTCGGATTCGGCGATGAGACCCGAACACGCGCGTCGTTGGGGTATGAGGCCAATGGCCCTGCGCTGGTCGTCACCGATCTCTGTGTATTCGATTTCACCCCCGACGGACGCATGCGTCTGCGCACGATGCACCCCGGCGTGACCCTCGACGATGTGCGAAACCGGATGTCATTCGAGCCGGATATCGCCGACGACCTCGCCGAGACGCCGGCGCCGTCGGCGGACATGTTGCGGCTCATCCGCGGGCAGATCGACCCGGCCGGCGCGCTGCTCCGAGCATGAGGACACGGAATGGGTGACAGAACCTACGATTTCGCGGTGGTGGGCAGTGGCCCGGCGGGCAGCGCGTTCGCGCGCACCATCCTGGACACGGCGCCGGAGGCTTCGATCCTCATGGTGGAGGCGGGGCCGCATGTGACCGTCCCGGCGGGCCGACATGTGCGACGCACCCCCGATATCGCCGACCGGGGCCGTGCCCAGATCGCGTCGCAAGGTCCGGTGCGCTCGAAGCTCGGCCTTCCGGGGGCGCGGGACGTCAAGCCAGGGGCGGGCGGCTGGCTGCCGGTCGGTATTCGGCCAGGGACGTTCCTGCTCTCCGACGGTATGACGGGCACACAGCGCAATGACTTCCCCGCGGCGTCGATGTCGTCGAACGTCGGCGGTCAGGGCTCGCACTGGTCGTGCGCGTGTCCGGCGCCCGGAGAGGGAGAGCTCATCCCGTTCCTCGATCGCCAAGCATTCGATGCCGACTTGGCGTCGAGCTATCGGCTGCTCTCGGTCACCCAAGACGCCTTCGATGCATCAGAACTCGCGCTCGGCGTTCGCGCAGCGCTTGGTGAGCGTTTCGACGAGATCCTGGACCGTCCTGTGCAGGCGATGCCGTTGGCGCTCACCCCGGACTCCGCGGGTCACCTCGGACTCGCCGGCACGGAACAGATCATGGCCCCCCTCATCGCCGCATCGGACCGGTTCGAGTTGAGAGCCGAGACGCTCGCGGTCGAGGTCCTGCTCGCCGATGATCGAGTGACCGGCCTCCGGTTGCGTGATCTTCGCTCCGGTCAGGAGTCAATCATCCACGCGGAGCACGTATTCGTGGCAGCTGACGCGTTTCGCACACCGCAGCTGCTTCACGCCTCCGGCATACGGCCGGTGGCGCTCGGCCGTTACCTCAACGACCACCTCGACGTGCGCTCTTTCGTGCAGCTCGACGACCGGTTCCGCGGCCTGGCCCTTGGCGAATCCGACGCTGTCCACGGGGGCCTCGCACGTGACGCCGGGGTGAACTGGATTCCCTACGACCGCGACGTATTTCCGTTCTCGGTGCAGGTGATGCAACTCGACGCGTCACCCATCGCACTCGACGATATGACCGCACCGTGGCCCGGTGCACACGTCGGGGTGGTGGTCTTCGGCTGCAAGGAGCTGTCCGCCGACGATCGGGTGAGCTTCGCCGACGACGAGACCGATGCGTACGGCATGCCGGCCATTCGGGTCGACTACCGCTTAACCGGTGCCGATTTGGAGATGCGCGAGGCCATGTTCGGCGCATCGGAGCGAGTGGCGAATGCGCTCGGGGAATTCGTCGGAGGCGGACCCGCGATCCTGCATCCCGGAGGCTCCTATCACTATATGGGTTCGGTTCGGATGGGACCCAGCGACGACGGCACGAGCGTGTGCGATCCGTACGGATCGGTGTGGGGCATCGACGGTCTGATGGTGGGCGGCAATGGGGTCATTCCGACGCCGACCGCCTGCAACCCGACGGCGACGAGCGTCGCGCTGGCGATTCGCTCGGCTCGACACGTCACGGGTGGCGCCGTGCGGCGCGGCGATCCATCGGTATCTTGCGGCGCCAATTGACCGACCATTTCAACCGAATTCGATGAGAAAGAGACGATGACTCAGTCCACTACCGGCGGCCAGATCGTGGTCGAAATGCTTGCCTCCCTCGGAATCCGCAAAGTCTTCGGGGTCGTCGGGGGCCAGACCCTCGCGATCACCGATGCGATCCTCGACAGTCCCGATGTCGACTTCATCCACACTCGTCACGAGAATGCCGCTGCCGTCATGATGGACGCCTACGGCCGGCTCACGGGGGAGCCCGCAGCGTGCATCTCCACCACCGGACCGGGCGCGACCAACCTGTTGACCGGCGTCGGTGGGGCGTTCCGGGATTCAAGCCCAGGGTTCGTCATCACCTGCAACAACAACGGGGAGAACATCCACAAGGATGACGCCCAGAACGCCGACCACGTCGAATTCTTCAAGCCCTTCGTCAAATACGGCCGCCTCGTTGCTCACGCCTCCTCGATCACGCAGGCGATGGAAGAGGCGTTCGTGAACGCCATGACGGGCAATCCGGGCCCGGTGCATCTGGATTTCGCGCGGGACACCATCGAGGGTGCGGTCGCAGACCCGCCGGTCATTCCCGACGAACACCCGGCTCGGTGCTGGGTCTCTCGGCGGCCCGCACCCAACGCCGTCGCTCTCGCCGAGGCTGCGCAACAGCTCCTCGCCGCCGAGCGCCCGGTAATCTGGCTCGGCAACGGTGGCAATCGGGGCCATGCGGCAACGGCGGTGCTCGCTCTCGCCGACGCCCTTGCCATTCCCGTCGTCACGACGTTCAACGGCATCGGTTCGGTACCCACCACGCATCCGCTGGTTTTCGGTGCCGTCAGCCGGATGGGCACGTCGATCTCGACCCGCGTGCTCGGCGCCGCGGACCTGGTGCTCGCGCTGGGCAACAGCCTCAACGCGGTCTCGACCACACGCTGGCGACGGGAGTTGCCGAAGATCATCCAGGTCGACATCGACCCGGCGATGATCGGACGCTACTACGCGGCCAACACGTCGGGGATCGTCTCCGATATCAACTCATTCGCGGAGGCCATGACGACAATCGTCGGCGAACGTGCGGAGGCCGAGCGTTCGAAGCGCGCAGCGTGGATCGCAGAGCTGCACGAGGCCGATCGCGACTGGTGGTCGTCGAGTGCCGTTGCGGCCGGCGACCACTTGTCGCCGCTTTCACCCGCTGACATCGTTCGTTCGCTACGTGAGGTCGCCCCGGACGACACCCTGCTGATCCCGGACGCCGGCAACCCGGGTGTCTGGTCGTTCCTGTGGGAGATCCGGACCACGAACAGCTATATCAAACCCGTCGGTTTCGGCAATATGGGGTTCGCGCTTCCTGCAGCGATCGCCTCGGTATCGATCGACCCGGACAGGCCGGTACTCGCACTCGTCGGCGACGGCTCTCTCGGAATGAGTCTCGGTGAGCTGGAGACCTTGGCGCGTGTCGGCGGTCGAGTCTGTGTCGTCGTCCTCAACGACGCCAGTTACGGCAATATCCGCCAGGAGCAAGAGCTTCACTTCAACGGCCGGACGACCGGCGTCGACTTCGGCCCCGTCGATTTCGGCATGATCGCCCGCGGTATGGGCCTGCCCGGCGAGGTCGTGCCCGATCTCACGACACTGGTGAACCGGGTGCGGGAGGTGCTCGCCGCCAACAACGGACCCGCGATCCTGGATGTCCCTCTCGATCGCAACCTGAACGCGTGGACCTATCAGGCATTCGCGCCGTACCAAGCGCCGAAGAAGTAACGCTTGCCGGCGATGGAACAGTTCGCGCTCGCCGTCGACATCGGATCCTCGGCGGTACGCAGCGCGGTGATCGATTCGAACGGCGCGATCACGGCCGTGCAGCGCGTCGATCGACAAGACGCGTCGGGGGTTGCGTTCGACCCCCGACAACTCTGGCGCGATGTGCGGGCGACGATCGGAGGGCTGTCGGCCGGCGCGCGCCGGTCGATCGGTTCGATCTGTATCGCAGGCCATGTCGGAACGGTGTTCGCCGACGCGGCGCTGGAGCCGGTGAGCGCCGGGCGGGGCTGGGCGGACTCTTCGGGCGTCACCCTTCTCGCCGAGGCGGCGGGTTCTCGTCTTCCCGACCTGCTGTGGGAGACCGGTCGCCCGGCCGCCGCTGGCGGCGCGGGTGCGGCGTTCCTGGACCTCGCCCGTGACGATCCGGATGTGGCGGCGCGGATAGCACATGTGCTCACGCCGAAGGACTATGTGATCGCGCTACTCACGGGCAGCCGGATCACAGATCGGACCTCGGCCGCCTACTCGGGGCTGAGCCGACTCGACGGGTCCTGGTCGGAGGAGATGTTGGGTCTGGTCGGGCTGGAACCGGACCGGATGCCGATCCAGCGGGTGGCAACGGATGTCATCGGTGTCGTCTTGCCGGAGGTCGCTCGGGAGCTCGGGATCGGCCGCGGCGTGCCGGTCGTTGCGGGCGGCACGGATGGGACGGTGGGAGCGGCACTGATCATCGCCGAACGGATCGACGTCGTTGCCGACATCAGCGGAACGACCGATGTACTCGTGCGCCGGATCGCCACCCGGGACGAGGCTCCCGACGGCGCCGTCGTCAATCCGTATCCGTTCGGCGGCCTCAGCGCAGGAGGGCCCACCGGCACCACCGGGGGAGCCCTCGCCTATTGGGCCCAGTTGCTCGGGTTCGACAACGTCGCATCGGCGCTGGCGCACGTGAAGAACAGGCTGCCCGAAATGATCCCCGGCGCAGGCGGACTCGTCATCGACCCGAGCATTTCCGGGAGCCGGTTCCCCCGTTGGCGTCCCGAGGACACCGGCTCGGTCCTGGGCCAGCGGGAGGAGCACCGCGCTGAGCACCTACTGCTCGCTGCCGCCGAGGGGGCCGCGTATGTCGTCCGGGAAGGGGTGGATCGCCTCGACCCCGTTCGCGAGCTCGGCGTCGTGCTCGCCGGAGGTACCGCACGATCGCAGGTACTCGCGCAACTTCGGGCGGATGTCCTGGGCCGCGACATCCTGGTCTGTTCGCAACCGGAGATCACGCTCCTCGGCGCGGCATCGATTGCCTTCCGCGGCACCGAAATACCCTGTGACGTCAAAATCACCGGCAGTGTGGCGCTGCATCCGAGCGCCAAGAGGTCGGCGACCTACGAGGCTCTCTTTGCCGACTGGTCGAAAGCGACCCTGCCCGAGCACGCCTGAGGTCGTCGTCATCTAGACTTCCGTCGTCTAGACTTCCTGGGAGGGAGGAGGAGGCATGGCAGTCGGTGTGGGGCCCGTCTATCAAGTGATCGTGCGCGATATCGTCGAACAGATATCGACGGGCGCGCTGAAGGTGGGCGATCGGCTCGACAGCGAGTTGCGCCTCGCCCAGCACTACGGCGTGAGCCGGATGACTCTCCGGCAGGCACTCGCCGAGCTTGAGTCGAGCGGTTTGGTGGTGCGTCGTCACGGAGCAGGCACGTTCGTCAGCGAACCAGCCCCTCTCCATCGAAGTGCCAATCGGCTCGGTGCATTCCACGAGGAGATGGGCCTCAATGCCACCGCCCTGACCACGACGTTGTTGACTCAGGAAGTGGTCACCCCGCCGGAGGATGTCGCGGCCGATCTGCGTCTCCGTCAGGGGCAAACGACCGCTCATATCGTGCGAACCCGACATCTGGTGAGAGATCCGATCGCCGTGCAGGAGTCGTGGGTGCCCTATCTGCTCGCACCGGGTCTTGGTCGCGGTGGGCTCGTTCATGGCTCGCTGTACAGAACCATGAAGGAACGGGCCGACCTCGAGGTGAGCAGCGCCGAGCAGACGATATCCGCCGCCGCCGCCGACGACCGACTGGCAGGGCTGCTCCGCACGCAGGTGGGAGGCCCGGTGATCAGCGTCCGTCGCGTGGCATGGTCGGCCAACGGGACACCGATCGAGGTCGCGCGATGCCACATGATGCCCAGCCTGCCGGTGCTGGTGCGGCTCGAGAGGTGACCGCCCGCTTCTCAGCGGACGTAGCCGTTCGACAGCCAGCCTCCGTCGACGGCGACAGTGGCGCCGGTGACGAATGCTGACGCGTCGCTGAGTAGGAACAGGGTCGGTCCGATAACATCCTGGGGCCGTCCGAATCGGCGTAACGGCGTACGTTGTTCGATCGCGTCTCGGTCGAGGACGCCCCGGCCGATGAGGTCTGCCGTGATATCGGTTTCGATGTAGCCCGGAGCAATCGCATTGACCCGAATGCCGCGCGCTCCCCACTCGACGGCGAGGGTGCGGGTGAGCCCGAGCACTGCGGTTTTCGAGGCCGCGTAGGCAGTGCGTTCCGGTTGCCCGACGAAGGTGGTGAGGGAGCCGATGTTGACGATGGATCCAGCGGTCGCCATGGCGGAGGCGGCCGCTTGTGAGCACGCCATTGCGGAGACCACATTGACCTCGAGGATGCGCCGCAGGTCGGCGAGGTCATAGTCGATGCTGGGGCCGACCTTGGTGATCCCCGCATTGTTGACGAGGCCGTCGATCCGGCCATTCTGCTCGACGATCTGCGTGAACGCGTGTGCGCGGTCCGCATCGTCGGTGAGGTCGGCGGCAACAGTCTGGATCGTGGCGCCATTCTCGGCGGCATCAGCCGCGACCGCTTGCAGGCGTTCGGGATCACGAGCGATGGCGACGACCGTCGCCCCCGCGGAGTGTGCCGCGCGCACGAGGGCAAGTCCGATTCCGCGGCTGCCGCCGGTGATGACGACCACCTTGCCGTCCAGTGCTATGGACGGCGGTTTTTCGTGCCAGTCGGTCATGGCCTGGTCCTCGCTTTACTCGTAATCCTGATTCGATTGGCTTCGGCTAGGTGAGTTGCCGTGCGAGATCCTCAATATCGGAGGCCACCCAATCGGCGGCCGGTGAGGGTTGAGCGTCGGGAGACGTGAGCGCTCCCCACTCGGCAGGACGATCGATGAAGGCGGTCCGGTAGCCCGCGCGATGCGCTGCCTCGAGGTCGTTGTTGTGAGCCGTGACCAGCGCGATGTCTTGTGGCGCGATGTCCAGCCACTTCGCGGGGTACTCATACGAACGCGGGGCGATCTTGTAGATTCCGCTCATCTCGCAGGAGAAGACGGCGTCCCAGTTCACACCGCCCCGTCGCGAACACTCGATGACGAGCGACGCGTTGAGGATGGTGAACGAGGCGACAACATAGCGTTCCCTGAGGCGGGAGATCCCGTTTGCCGAATCGGCCCACGGTTGCATACCCCTCCACCCGCGTACCAGCTCGTGGCTGTGCGGGCGCAGCCGACCCAGACCGTGATCGTCCAATACGGTGCCGAGCGAGAGATGGAGAATCTCGTCCATATCGGCGTCCAGTTTGCCGTCGGCCGGCATGGTCATCTGCCCGAGCATGGCCAGCGAGTTTCGCCGCCAGTCCGCCGCAACCTCGGCCCAGCCTGCTTCGACCCCTTCGCGTCGTCCGACGTCGTGCAGAGTGTCTCTGACCGCGGAGAACCAATCGAATACCGTGCCCCCGGTGTCGAAGATGAGAGCTCGCAATTCATCGGACATGGGCGCGCCCATCCATTGCCCTTCTTGTCGGGTGAGAGGTTCAGTGCACTAGAAGTCTAGTCTATTCATCCCGATGGGAGAAGGTGGGCAAGGTCGACGCGAAGGACGGCTATGTCATCGGCGAGACTGCTCGTTTGCGCGGGGTCGGCCGGTCGTTGGCGCCGACGCCGATCTGGTGCGCAATCCCTGACGGCAAGGACGGATTGAGCCGGCGTAGTTGATAAAGGGGGCCTTCTTAGCTCGCAGCCGCCGAGGAGCCCGCGTCGCACCATGCGTCGGCGAGGTCCTGCAGTGCCAGGCCCAGTGCCGCGCTCAGCCCGACGACGGTGCCGAAGGCGGGGGAGGGCAGGCGTCCGGTCTCGATCTTGCGCAGCGTCTCCGGTGAGATGCCGGCTTGTGCGGCAACCTCGTCGAGGGTGCGCGATGCCCTGGCGGTCCGCAGGGTCGCGCCCAGCCGGCGCCCGGCGGCGATCTGTTCGGGGGTGAGCGGGGTCCGGACCACGGGTCCACGGTAGCTCGGGTATTTAAATACCGCTACAGTGGTATTTAAATACCAGGAAGGATGTGCCCATGATCGAGCTGAAGACGGCCGATGAGATTGCCCGCATGCGGGTCACCGGCGGCTTTGTCGCCGAGGTGCTGGCCGAACTCAGCCGGATCGCCGATATCGGGGTGAATCTGCTCGACCTCGAACTCCATGCCAGGAAGATGATCGAACGCCGCGGGGCGCGGTCCTGCTACTGGGACTATCACCCGTCGTTCGGATCGGGCCCGTTTCGCAACGTTATTTGCCTCTCGGTCAACGATGCTGTGCTGCACGGCCTTCCGTTCGACTATCGGCTGGCCGACGGTGACGTGCTCAGCATGGATTTCGCGGTGTCGATCGACGGCTGGGTTGCCGATGCGGCCCGCACCGTCATCGTCGGTACCCCCGACGCCGAGGATGTCCGGCTGGTCCGCGCCACCGAGGAGGCGCTGGCCGCAGGCACTGCCGCGGCGCGACCCGGTGGCAGGCTCGGCGACATCTCCGCGGCGATCGGCGCCGTGGTCGCAGACTACGGTTACCCGGTGAACCTGGAGTTCGGTGGGCACGGGCTGGGCCGCACCATGCACGAGGATCCGCATGTGCCCAACCGTGGCCGGGCCGGCCGGGGAATGCCGTTGCGGGCCGGGATGACGCTGGCCCTGGAACCGTGGCTGGCCCGCACCACCGACCGCATCGTCTACGACCGCGACGGCTGGACCATCCGCTCGGCCGACGGATCACGCACCGCCCATAGCGAGAACACCGTCGCGATCACCGAAACCGGCCCGGAGGTGTTGACAGACCTTCAGTAGCTACCCGGGTGAGTGACTACCGCGGCTGCTGCTGAAAGTCGTTGTGACGGCCGATGAGCCATCCCACGATGTGGCGGAGTTCCTTGACGGTCCGGTCGCGCGGCCCGTCGACGATGCCGAGGTGGCCCGCGTCGATCAAACTGCGGATCCAGCGCGACGACGAAGCCGGCGGCAGGGGCAACGAGCGACCCGGCAGCTTGGCCACCCGTCGCAGCAGCGCCGTCAGCGCGCCACCGATCGTGTCGTCCAGCGTCGTCAGCACCGCGGCGAAGTCCGGGTCGCGGTTCGCCTGGATCGTCGCGGCCGAAGCCAGTCCCGGCGCAAGCGGATCGGTCAATTCGTCCAGGAGATGGTCGATCAGCAGGTCCAGTCCTTGGTCCGGGTCGGGTAGGGCCGCTGCGCGTGCGCACAGCTCCTGCAGGCGCGGGATGTCGTCGGCGAAAATGGCCCGCACGATCTCCTGCTTGGTGGCGAAGTAATGGAACAACGTGCCCGAACCGATCCCCGCGCGCTTACAGATCGCCGCGGTGCTGGTGCCGTCGAATCCGTTGTGCCCGAACTCGGTAGCGGCGGCCGCCATGATCGCGGCCCGACGCTGGGCATGCATTTCGGGGTCGACGGTGCGGGCCATGCTGTAATAATAGAGTACGTACTCTAGTAATTTTACGATGGGGGACAGATGACCACAGCAGACGTGCTTCCCCGCAGCAGACGCCGCCGACGACGACTCGCTGCCGCGCTGTTCGTGTTCAGCCCGTTCGTCGGCGAGTGCGTGCTGGGCAACATGCCGCTCACCGAATTTCCTTTTCTGCTCATGCTGGCGCCGATGTACGGCGCCGGTGCCCTGTTGATCCGGGAGGTGGCGCGACGGACGGGCGGCTGGCCGATGATCATTCCGCTCGCGGCCGCGTACGCCCTGATCGAGGAGGGCGTGGTCGACCAGATGTTGTTCAATCCCAACTATCTTGGGCTCGACAGCTTCGCCGGATACGGTTTGATTCCCGGCATCGGGATGAGCGCGTCCCTTACCGAAGGGTCGCTCGTGCTGCACACCGTGTGGAGCATCTGCGTGCCCATCGCGGTGGTGGAAGCGTTCGACGACGAGCCGACCCGGCCATGGCTGGGCAGGGTCGGTCTCGGGCTCATCGCGGCGGTATTCGTGCTCGGCTGTATCGGCCTGGGCCTGCTGCAGTACACCGAATTGCGTTTCACCGCAGGCCCGTTCCAGTTCGGCCTGATGGGCATCGCCATCGCG
This sequence comes from Mycobacterium sp. NPDC003449, assembly GCF_053588415.1. NCBI lineage: Bacteria > Bacillati > Actinomycetota > Actinomycetes > Mycobacteriales > Mycobacteriaceae > Mycobacterium > Mycobacterium sp. NPDC003449. The sequence goes on along the minus strand of NZ_JBSFPX010000087.1, from coordinate 7,297 downwards.
GCGTTGATCGCCGTGGCGGTTCGCAACTGGCGGCACGGGGCATTCGAGACACGGCCCCACGGTCCGCCCGCACCGTGCCCGCGCACGGTTGCGGTCGCGGCGTTCGGCATGTCCTCCGGTTACTGGCTGATCGAAGTGGTCGCGCCGCGCTTCGGGTCCGACTGGACGGTCCTGGCCTGCGCGGTCGCCTGGGTGACCGGGTGTGGTGTGGTGCTCGCCCGGTACGCATGCCGACCGGGCTGGATCCGGACCCACATCTTCGCCGTCGCCGCCGGAACGTTGCTCACCTATGTATGGGTGGGGTTCACCCAGTCGGCGGCGCTCGATGTTCCGCGGTCGCTGGGGCTGATCGGCAACGCGATCTTCGGCGCGGGAGCGATCGTGGTCCTGGCATTCGCCGCCCGGGCCGAGCACCGGCGCACCGTCCGAGCACCTGTCGACGGCCAGCTGCGCTGAATCAATACTGCGGGCGCAGCATCCGGGTGGCGACGACGCTGATCGCCGCGGTGGCGACGAGGTAGCCGCAGGCGAGCCAGGGCCGCCCGCCGCCCGCGGCGATGAGGGCGGTGAGGATGAGCGGGGTAAGCCCGGAGGCGTACACACCGGACAGCTGGTACACCGTCGACAACCCGGTGTAGCGGGTGCGGGTCGGGAACAGCGACGCGTACAGCGTGCCCTGGGCTCCGTAGAACCATGCGTGAATGACGCCGAAAGCTAACACCATTGCCACGGCGTAGGCCGCGACCGTGCCGGTGTCGATCAACGCGAAGGCGGGGAAGACCACCAGGCCGTAGGCCGCGACGCCGGTGCCGTACACCGCGCGCGGGCTGAACCGGTCGGCCAGCAGGCCCGACACCGGGAGCAGCACCGCCATCAACAACGCCGCGACCGTCACCACGATCAGCACCGGAACCTTGCCGAGGTGCAGCGTGGTGGTGGCGTAGGAGATGGTGAACACACCCCAGGTGTTGTAGGCCGCACCCTCGCCCCACCGGGACAGCAGGCCCAGCACCGTGGACCGCAGCGCCGGCGGTGCGAAGATCTCCCGCACCGGAACCGCCGACCGGTCGTCGTCGCGGCGGATCTTCTCGAACGCCGGCGTCTCGGCGACCCGGAACCGCACCACCACACCGAAAACCACCAGCAGGATGCTGAACAGGAAGGCGATGCGCCAGCCGTAGATGAGGAACGCCTCGGCCGACAGCGCCACTTGCAGCAGCACGAACACCCCGGTGCCCAGCGCCAGGCCGAGCGCGAGCCCGATCTGCGGGATGCTGCCGAACAGGCCGCGACGGCCACGCGGGCTGTGCTCCACGGCCAGCAGCACCGCACCGGCCCACTCACCGCCGAGCGCGAAACCCTGCACGATCCGCAGGACCAGCAACAGGATCGGTGCCAGCACCCCGATCTGGGCCGCGGTGGGCAGCACGCCCATCAAGGCCGTGGCCCCGCCCATCAACAACATGGTCAGGGCGAGGGTCCGTTTGCGGCCGATCCGGTCGCCGATGTGGCCGAAGACGAACCCGCCGATCGGCCGCACGATGAAACCCACGGCGAACGTCGCGAACGCCAGCATCGTTCCCACGAACGAACTTTCGTCGGGGAAGAACGCCTGGTTGAAGACGAGGCTGGCGGCCGTCGCGTACAGGAAGAAGTCGTACCACTCGATCGTCGTACCGACCAGGCTCGCGAGCAGCGCGGTACGAACCGTCTTGGTATCGGCCGGCCTCGGCGCCTCGTCGTCGACCAGTAACGGTGCGGTTGAAGTCACCCTAGATGAGTAGCCGTCACCGTCCTGGCCGCCCAGCATTGCGCGCGGGATGATTAGAACCCGGCGAGCGTGCGCGTCTGTTGCCCGCCACGCCGGAAAACACCGGCACTTTGCGCACGCTCGCGACCGGCGTCAACCGCCCGGCGCCTGTTTCCCGGTGCCCAACGGTTTCTCCTCAGGCGACCTGATACTGCGCGACCACCTGCTCGTCGACCGTGATCCCCAGTCCGGGGCGGTCAGGCACTCGCATAGTGCCGTCCTCCAGCGCGGCCGGCTCGGTGACCAGCTGCTCGCGGAACGGGCTCTGGGTCTGCTCGTACTCCATCCATGCGGGTGGCTCGTGCCAGGTCGGCGGCAACGGGGGCTGGGCCGCCATCACCTGGAGCGCGGCGTTGAGACCGATCGCCGTCCCCCAGACGTGCGGGATCACCGTGACGCCTGCCGCCTCGGCAAGCGCGCCGATCTTCTGGAATTCGGTGACGCCGCCTGCTGCGCACACGTCGGGCTGGATGATGTCCATCGCGCGGGCGCGCAGGATCTCGGCGAACGCGTGCCGGCCGAAGGCGTTCTCCCCGCCGGCCAGCGGCACGTCGAGCTTGGCCCGCAACTCGGCGTAGCCGGCCAGATCGTGCGCGGGGATCGGCTCCTCGAACCAGGTCAGGCCCATCCGTTCGAACTCGCGTCCCAGCCTCAGCGCCGTCGGCACGTTGTAACCGTGGTTGGCGTCCACCATGAGCTCGACGCCGTCGCCGAGCGCCTCGCGCACGGCGGTGACCCGGGCCAGCTCCTCGCGCGGCGGCAGTGCGATCTTCATCTTCACGCCGAGAAATCCCTGGTCGCGGTAGCGAACTGCTTCTTCCACGGCCGGCCCGACGTGGTCACCGTCGGCCGAGGTGAAGTACAGCCCGGTTGCGTAGGGCCGCAACGTGGTTCGGTGCGCGCCGCCGAGCAGGGCGTAGACGGGCACGCCCGCCGCCTGCCCCTTGAGGTCCCACAGGGCGATGTCGATCGCGCTGAGCCCGGCGATGCCGAACCCCTGGGGGTCGTAGTCCTCCACGCGCTGGTGCATCGCGGTCCACAGCACATCGTTGTCGGCGGGGTCGCGGCCCACGACGATAGGCGCAAGCAGGGTGTCCACCACGGCCTTGGTGACGTGCGGCGGGCCGTACGCCTCACCCCAGCCCACCAGCCCGTCGTCGGTGCGCACGCGCACGAGCATCGCGTTCTTCTTGGTGTACCACCAGCCCCGCGCGGAGGTGAACGGAGTGTCTACATCGGCGCGCAGGACGTATGTGTCGACGTCGGTGATCTTCATGGCCTAAGGGCTCCCTCGGGTGAGATGGTCAGAGAAGCGATTGGATGCCGGCCCACACGAAGAACAGCGCGCAGAGCACCAGCAGTGTGTTGGACAGCCACCTGTTGCGATTGGGACTGCTGCCGACGGCCTTGTTGAGCAGCCACAGCAGTGTCGCGGCCAGGAACGGGAAGAACAGGGCGCCGAGCGAGGTGTACACCATGACCAGTAGGAACGGCTGCGACAGCCCGAGCAGCACCATCGGCGGGAAGGTGATCCAGACCAGGAATGCCCGGAACGACCGGCTCTTCTGCGGATCCCCGCTGACCGGTTCCCCGGACCGGCGTGTGTGCATGTAGTCGGCGAACATGTGGCTGGCGCCGTTCCAGTTGCCCAGGATGCTGCTGGTCACCGCGGCCCAGAAGCCGATGAGGAACAACCAGCCCGCGAACGCCCCGAACCTGTCCGCGATGGGGTTGCTCAAGGCCAGCAGCCCGGTGTTGCCTTGCAGGTCAGCGCCGGTGCCGAAGAGCAGTTCGACGCCGATGACGAGCATCGCCACCATGAAGATCGCCTCGACGAGGTAGCCGACCGCGAGATCGGTGCGCATCCATGGGATCCACGACGGAGCGTTCCAGCCCTTGGCTCGTGCCCAGTAGGGGTAGTAGCACAGCGAGTACACGCCGCCGATGCCGCCGATGATGGCGAGGACGTTGAGCAGCGACGCATCCGGCAGGGTGGGCAGTGCACCCAGGCTGAGCTCGCCCAAATCGGGTACGAGCAGGACGGCGAGCGTTACCGCCATCACGAACATGAGCCCGACCAGCACCTCCATCAGGCGTTCGAAGATCGCGAACCGGCCCACCCAGACGATGGCGAACGCTGCCACCGCGTGCACGACCGCCCACGCCCAGATCGGCAGCACGCCGGGGAACATCGCGTCCACGGCGAGCGCGGCGACCGAGCACAGTCCGGCTGAGGTGAAGAACGTCGCGCAGAACAGATAGAAGACGAAGTAGCGGGACGCCCAGCGCGACAACCTGCGCCATCCCTGCAACATCGTCTCGCCGCCGGCCAGGAAATACCGGCCGATCGCCTCGGACAGGGGGTATTTGATGGCTACCCCGATGATGATCGCCCATAGCAGTGCGTAGCCGTAGTCGGCTCCCGCGACGACGGCGGTGACCATGTCCCCGGCGCCGATGCCGGTCGCCGCGATCAGCAGGCCCGGCCCGAGCAGGCGGACACGCTGGCCGAAGGTCCGAGGGGGTTGCGTCGAGGCCACCGTGGTGGTGATCGGAGGTCGGTCGGATTTGGCGGTGTTCATCGAGCGCTCCTTTCTCTGATCCCCGGGGACGCTGCTACGTCCGTGCCGGGAATCGCTGACGGAACTTGTCCACGGCTTCGGGATTGACGAGGGTGCCCGGGAGTTCGCCGTCGAGTACGGCCAGCACGGCGCGGACCGCTCCTAGGCCCATCAGACGCATACTGTCGTCCGTGATGGCCGCCAGATGTGGGGTGAGCAGTACGTTCGGCAGCTCGAAGTAGGGGTGGCCGGGGCCGGGGCGCTCGGTGAACACGTCCAGTGCGGCGCCGCCGATTCGGCCCCCTTTCAGTGCCGCGATGAGCGCGTGGTCGTCCACCACCGGGCCGCGCGCGACGTTGACCACGATCGCGTCGGCTTGCATCGCGGCTAGTGCGCGGGCGTCGATCAGGTGCCGGGTCTCGGAGGTGAGTGGGCAGGCCAGCACCAGGACGTGAGATTCGTCCAGCAGTTCGGCCATGGTGCGTTCCTCGACTTCGGCGGGGACCGGCCGACGGCCGGAGCCGCGGCCCAGGACCCTCATCCCGAATCCGTGGGCCAGCCGGGCGACCGCCTGCCCGACGTTGCCCACCCCGACCAGACCGAGGGTGCGGCCATGCACCTCCCTGGTGGTGGGCGCGAGGGAGCGGGCCGCGGGCCAGCCTCGCTCGCGGAACGCGGTCGTCGTCTCGGGCAGGCGTCTGGACAGAGCCAGCACAGCCAGCATCACGTGCTCGGCGACGGAGTTGGCGTTCACGCCTGGCACGTTGGCGACCAGCACGCCCGCCTCCGTGGCCCGCCCTACGGGGATCAGGTCGAGCCCGGCGCCGTGTCGGACCACCGCACGCAGCCTTGGCTGAGTGACGACCTCCTCCGGGATCGGGTCGCGGACGATCACGGCGTCGGCGTCACGGCTCTGGCGGACCAGTTCGGCGGGCTCGGCGCTGGGGCTCGTCCGCAGCTCGGCGACGGCCTCCAACTCGGCCTCGGCGCGCGGGTGCATGGCGCTTGTCGCCACGACGACTGGCCGGCCGGTCACGATTCCTCCTTGCGCCGGGCTCTGGCGGCCGACGCATCGTCAGAGACGAAACTCCGCCAGTAGCTGTCGACGCCCTGCAGGTGAGCTTCCATGAGCCGTACACCGAGCGCCCCGTCGCCCGCCACGATCGCCTCGAACAGGGCGTGGTGTTCGCGCCGGGAGTTCTCCCTGCGGTCCGCGTCACGGAAGTAGGTCCGGCGCCGCTCCGCGGTCATCAGGTAGAAAATGTTCACGATTCGCCAGAACAGGTCGTTCTGGGTTGCCTGGACGATCGCCGCGTGGAACTTGGCGTCGTTCTCCGCGGCCACGTCGGGGTCGTCAGGGGCGGCGTCGGTGGCGGCGAGGATCGTACGCATGCGGTCGAGGTCGTCGGGAGTGCGTCGGGCGCACGCCAGCTTCACCGCCTCCACCTCGTGGATGCGTCGCATCTCCACGGTCTGCCGAATGTCTTCGGCGTTGAGTGGCACGCCCACGCGGGCGAACAGCGCCAGCGCTTCGATGCTCGGCACCCCAGAGGCCATGAACAGACCCGACTTTGCCCTGCGTTCGATGATCCGCAGGGCCTCAAGCAGCGCAAGGGCTTCGCGCACTTGTCCTCGGGTGGTGCCGAAGCGCAGGCCCAGCTCCCGTTCGGAGGGGATCCGCTCGCCCGGTTCATAGCCCCGCCGGTTGAGGAACGTCACCAGTTGCGAGATCAGCACCGACTGTTCCATGCCGGTCACACCGCCACGGCGTGCGCGTCGATGACTTCCTGGCGGACGGTGATGCCCAGGCCAGGTCGGTCGGGGATATCGATCATCCCGTCGGTCACCGTGAAGTCCTCCTCGATCAGGTCGTGCAGCAGGGGGTTGGCGCCCAGTGAGTATTCGATGATCCGGCTCGACGTGCTGGCCGCGGCCAGATGCAGTCCGGCGGCGAACGCCGGGGCGCCCGCCCACATGTGGGGGGCCAGTTCGAGCTGGTACGTGGCCGCCAGTGCGTCGATGTGGCGGGCTTCGGTGATGCCGCCGCACACCGCGAGGTCGGGTTGCAGGATGTCTACGGCGGACCGTTCTATGAGCTCGCGGATGTCGAACCGGGTGAACTCGCTCTCCCCGGCCGAGATGGGAATATGCGTCGCCCGTCGCACCTCCGCGGCGCCGGCCTTGTTGTCCGGGGCGACCGGCTCCTCGAACCAGGTCAGGTCACAGTCGGCCACGAGATGGCAGAACCGTTTGGCCTCGGACGGGGTGAACGTGCCGTGGGCGTCGCACATCAGGTCGATGTCCGGGCCGAGGTGCTCGCGTGCGGCCAGGACCCGCTGTGCGGACGCGCGTACGGCGCCGTCCATTGCGCCGACTCGCATCTTCACGGCCTTGAACCCGGCGTCCACGTATGTCTGGAGCTGCTCGCCGATCGTTTCGGCGGGTGCCCAGCCTCCCGAGGCGTAGGCGGGCATGCGTGCCGCCTTGCGTCCGCCGAGGAGTTGCCACACCGGCACCCCGAGGCGTTTGCCGAGGAGGTCCCACAGAGCGAGGTCGATGGAGCTGATCGCGCTGATCGGGTGACCGCGCCGGGACAGCTCGGGGAAGACATGCCCCCGGTCACGCGCGTAACCGGCGCGCACTCCGTTGTAGAGGTCGCTCCAGATTGCTGTGATGTCCCGGGAGTCCCTGCCAACGAGACGAGGGCCGAACTCATGGTTGACGAGCGTGACGAGAGCGGCGTACGTGCCCGCGCTACCCGCCGCGTTCTGTCCCTCTCCCCAGCCGACGAGCCCGTCGTCGGTCTCCACCCGGGTGATCAGGCCGTCGAATGTTCCGACCTGGCCGAAGTCGCTGCGGTGCTGTCGGGCCGGCTCGAGTGCGAAGCGCACCCACCACGCCTGAACCTTCGCGATCCGCATCCATC
>NZ_JBSFPX010000086.1:0-28869 GCF_053588415.1 Mycobacterium sp. NPDC003449 | reverse complement strand
GGGCCCGTCGATCACCAGGGCCGGTGCGGCGTCGGAGACCATGTACGCGAGCCGGTCCGCCGGGTACTCGGGGTCCAGCGGCAGGATCGGCCGGTGTGCGCCCCTCCGGAACCCCGGCCGAAGCGGATACCGCCATGGGATGAGTCCTAAAGGTCGCAGTGTCACGGGTGTGGAAACCCGATTGGGAATGCGCTTTCCGAAGCGATCCGACGATAACGTGACTCAGCGCACACTGTCAACGTCGCGGCCGCCGAAACCGGCTCAACCCGCGCCGACCAGGCGCGTGCTGTCCCGCAGCACCACCTGGCCGGCGACGCGTTCCCGCAGGTCATCGCAGTCGGTATCGGTGCGCAGTGCCAGCTCGACGGCGCGCGCGCCGATAGCTTCGAGGGGGAGTGCCACGGTGCTCAGGCTCGGGGTGTAGTCGCGCAGCGTGGGGATGTCGTCGAAACCCGCCACCCCGATGTCCTCGGGCACCGAAAGGCCCAGGTCGCGCCACGCCGCGATGGCGCCGATCGCCATGACGTCGGTCACGGCGAATACGCACACCGGTTCGGCCCGGGTACCCGGCGTGATCTGCAGCGCGCCGGCCAACCGCCGCGCCGCCGAGTAGCCACCGTCGCGGGTGAACTCGCCCGACACCTCGACCAGCGGCGTGAGGCCGCGCCGGCCCAGCGCCTCGACGAAGCCGTTGCGCCGGTCCACCCCGGTGCGGATGCTGCCGGGGCCGCCGATCACCGCGAAGTGGGTGTGCCCTTCCTCGACCAGAGCATCGGCCAATTGTGCCGAGGCGAAGTGGTTTTCGGGCTCGACGGCACCGCCGAAGGCCAGCGGCTGGCCGATCGCGACCACCCGGCCGCCGTTCGCGCGGTACCGGCCGAACTCGGCTTCGAGGTCGCGGTCGAGGTCGCCGCTCTGGCGCGATCCGGCCAGCACGATCGCGTCGGCCCGGTGGGCGATGAAGGTGCTGACGGATTCCCGTTCGATGTCGAAGTCGCGGTCGGTGCTGGCCAGCAACACCTGTTTGTGGGCGGTCCGCGCGGCGGTCTGCACACCCCGCGCGATCGAGGAGAAGTACGGGTCGGCGATGTCGTGGACGATCAGGCCGAGTAGCCCGGTCGAGGCCCGGGCGAGGGCCTGGGCCTGCGCGTTAGGGACATAGCCGAGCTCGAGGGCGGCCGCCCGGACGCGGTCGGCCACCCCCTCGCCGGGGACCCGGCTCGAACCGTTGAGCACGCGCGATGCCGTCGCCAGTGACACACCGGCCCGGACGGCCACGTCCTGCAGTCTCACCGCTGCCATATGCGCTCCCGCCGTCGTTGGGGTTGACCCGGACCATCGCATGAGCTTACCGTGGAAAGCGCATTCCGAAGTGCTGACATCGCCGACGCCTGGACCTGGCGGCACCGGCGATGCAGGTCAATCGACCGCGCCTGCCGGTGTTCACCGGCCGATCAGATAAGGCATCTTCCGATGACTCCAGACACCGCGACGACACGTCGCACCCTGCGCATCGCCATGAACGGCGTCACCGGCCGGATGGGGTACCGCCAGCACCTGCTGCGGTCCATCCTGCCGCTGCGCGAGTCCGGCCTGGCCCTCGGCGACGGCACCAGGGTGGCGGTCGAACCCGTTCTGGTCGGACGCAATGCCGACAAGCTGGCCGAGATGGCCGACGCCCACGGCATCGAGCACTGGACCACCGACCTCGCCTCGGTGATCGCCGACCCGACCATCGACGTGTACTTTGACGCGCAGGTCACCTCGCGCCGGGTCGAAGCCCTTACCGCCGCCATCAAGGCCGGCAAACACGTCTACACCGAAAAGCCCACCGCCGAAACCCTCACCGAGGCAGTGGAACTGGCCCGGGCCGCGCAGAACGCCGGGATCACCGCCGGGGTGGTGCACGACAAGCTCTACCTGCCCGGGCTGGTCAAGCTGCGCCGGCTGGTGGACGAGGGCTTCTTCGGCCGGATCCTGTCGATGCGCGGCGAGTTCGGCTACTGGGTGTTCGAGGGTGACGGCCAGCCCGCGCAACGGCCCAGCTGGAACTACCGCACCGAGGACGGCGGCGGGATCACCGTCGACATGTTCTGCCACTGGAACTACGTCATGGAAGGCATCCTCGGCAAGGTCGAGGCCGTGACGGCCAAATCCGTCACCCATATCCCGACCCGCTGGGACGAGGCAGGCCAACCGTATGAGGCCACCGCCGACGACGCCGCCTACGGCCTGTTCGAGCTGGCCGGTGGTGTTGTCGCCCAGATCAATTCGTCCTGGGCGGTCCGGGTGTACCGCGACGAGCTGGTTGAATTCCAGGTCGACGGAACCCACGGGTCGGCGGTCGCCGGGCTGCGCCGCTGCGTGGCCCAGCACCGGTCGCACACCCCGAAACCGGTGTGGAATCCCGACCTCCCGGCCACCGAGCCGTTCCGGGACCAGTGGCTCGAGGTGCCCGACAACGCCGACCTGGACAACGGGTTCAAACTGCAGTGGGAGGAGTACCTGCGCGATCTGCTGGCCGGGCGCCCGCACCGCTACGGCCTGCTCTCGGCGGCCCGCGGCGTCCAACTCGCCGCGCTGGGGCTGCGCAGTTCGGCCGAGGGCCGTCGTATCGAGGTTCCGGAGATCGTGCTGTGACCGCGACCCACACCGGCGTCGCGCTGACCCTGCCCCTGCACGGCGAACTGCGTCGCGTCGAACTCGGTGAGCCGGGCCGATGGCGCAGGCCGCAGCGGCCGATCAGCTCGCGGATCGCCTACGCCGCAGCGCATGTGGTGCCCCGGACGCTGGCCGACAACACTCCCGGCGCACCCGCCGACCTGGATTGGGAGGCCACCCTGGCCTACCGCCACGAACTGTGGTCCTACGGACTCGGGGTGGCCGAGGCGATGGACACCGCCCAGCGCGGGATGGGACTGGATTGGGCCGCGACAGCGGAACTGATCCGGCGCAGCGGCGCCGAGGCCGCCTCGGTGGGTGCCCGGCTGGCCTGCGGGGCGGGCACCGATCAACTGGTGGCCGAGGACCTCGCTCCGGGGGCGAGCGGACTGCGGACGATCATCGACGCCTACCGTGAGCAGGTCGCGGTGATTCGCGAGGCGGGCGCCCAGGTGATCCTGATGGCGTCGCGGGCGCTGGCCCGGGTCGCGCAGTCACCCGCCGACTACCTGACCGTCTACAACGCCGTGCTGGCCGAGGTGGATCAGCCGGTCATCCTGCACTGGCTCGGGGAGATGTTCGATCCCGCCCTGCGCGGCTACTGGGGTTCGGACCGGATCGACTCCGCGACAGCGGTGTTCCTCGACCTGATCGGGTCCAACGCCGACAAGGTCGACGGCGTCAAGGTCTCGTTGCTCGACGCGGCCCACGAGATCGCGTTGCGCCGGGCACTGCCGGACGGGGTGCGCCTCTACACCGGCGACGACTTCAACTACCCGGAGTTGATCATCGGCGACGAGCTGGGGCATTCCGATGCGCTGCTGGGGGTTTTCGCCGCGATCTACCCGGCGGCCTCCACGGCGCTGCAGGACCTCGACGACGGCGACGCCGACGGTGCCGCCGCGATCCTGGAATCCACCCGGGCGCTGGGCCGCCACATCTTCACCGCACCCACCTACTACTACAAGACCGGTATCGCCTTCCTGTCCTGGCTCAACGGCCGACAGCCCGGTTTCGCCATGGTCGGCGGACTGTCGAGCGGACGGTCCGTCGCGCATCTGTCCGAACTGTTCGCGCTGGCCGATACGGCCGGACTGCTCGCCGATCCGGAACTGGCGGCACGGCGGATGCGGGTGTTCCTCGAGCTGAACGGACTGTCCGCATGAGTGTCGATCCGGCCCGCCGGTTGTCGCTGAACACCATGACCACCAAGTCCTTCACCCTGCGTGAGGCGGTCGAGGCGACGGCTTCGGCCGGGCTGTCGGCCATCGGGCTGTGGCGCGACCGCGTCGCCGAGGTGGGCCTGGACACCGCGGCGAAGCTGGTGCGCGACAACGGCCTTCGGGTCTCCAGCCTGTGCAGGGGCGGCTTTCTCACCGGGGCCGACGGTGCCGCGGCGCTCGAGGACAACCGGCGCGCCATCGAGGAGGCCGCGACCTTGGGGACCACCGAACTGGTGCTGGTGGTGGGCGGCGTCGAGGACCGCGACCTGCCGGGGGCCCGGCGGCGGGTGGCGAGCCGGCTGGCCGAACTGGTGCCCCACGCCGTCGATCACGATGTGCGGCTGGCATTGGAACCGCTGCACCCGATGTTCTGCGCGGACCGCGCCGTGATCTCCACCCTCGGCCAGGCCCTCGAACTGGCCGCCCCCTACCCGGCCGCGGCGGTCGGCGTCGTCGTCGACACCTTCCACGTGTGGTGGGACCCCGATCTGGAGGCCAGCATCCTCGAAGCCGGTGAGCAGGATCGGATCAGCGCGTACCAGATCTGTGACTGGCTGGTGCCGATGGCCGCGGACCCGCTGGTGTCGCGCGGCATGATGGGCGACGGCGTGATCGATTTCGCGGCGATCACCGCATCGGTGGACGCCGCCGGCTACCGGGGCGACATCGAGGTCGAGATCTTCAACGAAAAGGTCTGGGCGACAGACGGTCACCGCGTCATCGACACCATGAAACGGCGGTACCTGGAGTTGGTGGCGCCCGCGCTCACGGCAGACTGATCAGCAGCACCCCGGCCAGAACCACGCCCGATGCGATGGCGCGCCGCACGCCGAGACGCTCACCGAGGAACACCGCGCCGATCAAGGCGCCGAACACGATGCTGGTCTCACGTAGCGCGGCGATCGGCGCGAGCGCGCCGGTGGTCTGTGCCGCCAGCACGATCGTGTACGCGGCCAGCGAGATCGCTCCGCCGGCCAGGCCGGGTGCGGCACACTCCCGCACCGCACCGGCCAGTCGGGGGCCCCGGCGCACCGCGGCGATGATCGCCAGCGGCGGCCCCTGCAGCAGGAACATCCACCCGGCGTAGGCGAACAGCGGTGAAAGCTGCACGCCGACACCGTCGATCACGGTGTAACCGGCGATCATCACCCCGGTGAGCAGGGCGGCCGCGATCGCCGGGAGGTCCTCGCGGCGCGGCCGCCCACCCGCGAGCACCAGGCCGAACAGGCCGGCCGAGATGGTCAGCACGCCGATCAACTCGGTCAGCGGCAGTTCGCGGCCGAGGAACACCAGCGAGATCACCGCGACCAGCCACGGCGAGGTGCCGCGCGCCAGCGGATACATCTGGCTGAACTCGCCGAGCTGATAACTGGCCAGCAGCAACAGGTTGTAGACCACGTGGGCCAGGGCCGAGCCGATGATGAACGGCCAGGCCCCAGCCGGCGGCAGACCACCCACCGCGGCCAGGACCGCGCCGCCGACCGCATCGACCACACCGATCAGGGCGAACCCGACCAGGCGGTCGGAGACGGCGTGGGCCAACGAATTCCAGATGGCGTGCATCAGCGCGGCGAGCAGCACCGCGAGCATGACCGGACCTGACACCAAACGGCTCCTCGGGTCGGCCCCGTGGCGGGGCGCGGGCGAAGGAGCCTCCAGGCTTTTATCCCGTCAGCTGTGGACCGAGGTCCTGGCGCCGCTCGGTCCAGACCCGGCCCGTCCTGATTGTCGATACCCGGCGGACGAGCGGCGGAACCCTAGGCGCGATCGCCGACCAACTTACCCGTGCGGGTCAGCGCACCTGGGAGCGGCCCCGGTCCATCACGGCGGCCCGGTTGGCGGCGATGTCGTCACCGGTCGCGGTGGCCATCCACTCCTTGGCCGATGCCGCCTCGATCCACAGTCCGGCGCTGGTCTGGGCGTCGTCGATGCGGTGATAGGAGGCCAGCAGGGCCCGGACGGCGGCCTGGTTGTTGCCGACGACCGAGGCCGCCACCCGGCGCGCGGCGGGCAGCAGCTCGTCGTGGGCCACCACCTCGGTGACCAGCCCGGCGCGCAACGCATCGGCGGCCGACAGATAGTCACCGGTCAGGCTCATCCGCCGGGCCAGGCCCACGCCGACCTTCTGCGGCAACCGCACGCTGAGGCCCCAGGTCGGCAGCAGCCCGACCCTGGCATGGGTGTCGGCGAACCGGGCCTGCTCGGAGGCGATCAGGATGTCGCAGTACAGGGCCAGTTCCAGGCCGCCGGTGACCGCCGCGCCGTTGATCGCCCCGATCACCGGTTTGGTCATCGGGGGCCACTTGGGTGAGATGTCGGGCAAATCGGTGGTGTCGCCGAGTTCTTTGAGGTCCAGGCCGGCGCAGAACACCGGGTCACTACCGGTGACGATCACGACGTCGACCTCGTCGTCGGCCTGCGCGGCCCGCAACGCACCGTAGAACGCGGTCCGCAGTTCGGTCGACAGGGCGTTGCGGGACTGCGGCCGGTTCAGCGTCAGGGTGCGGACCCGGTCGGTGGTGTCGATGAGTAAGACGTCGGTCATCGGATCAACCTATCGTGGTGCCATGTGCCGGAACATCACCGAGTTGCGCGGGCTCGAGCCCGCCGCCACCGACGAAGAGATCGAGGCCGCCGCACGTCAGTATGTGCGTAAGGTCAGCGGGCTGACCCGGCCCACCGGGGCCAACGTCGACGCATTCGAAACCGCGGTCGCCGAGGTCACCACCATCACGACGCGGCTGCTGGATGGGCTGGCACCCCGCCGTCAACCACCGAAGACGGTGCCGCCGCTGCGCCGTCCGGAGGTGCGGGCCCGGTTGGCCGCCAAGCAATGACACGGCCCGCGCTCAAGGAGTGGAGCGCGGCCGTGCACGCGCTACTGGACGGTCGCCAGACCGTGCTGCTGCGCAAAGGCGGTATCCACGAGAAACGATTCACCGTGGACGCCGAGGACTTCCTGCTGTTCCCGACCGTCGCGCACAGCCACGCCGAGCGGGTCCGCCCCGAGCACGCCGACCTGCTGGGCCGCGCGGCGGCCGACAGCACCGAGGATGCGGTGACGATCCGCGCCGGAGCCAGGGTCGTGGCCGCCGTCGAGGTGGCCAGGCCCGAGGCGATCGACGAGCTGGCGCCGCTGCACATCTGGACCGCCGAATCGGTGCGGGCCGACCGGCTCGACTTCCGCCCCAGACACCGGCTGACGGTGCTGGTGGTGCAGGTCAGCCCGTTGACCACGCCGATCACCCTGGACCGGACCCCCGCCTACGCGGGCTGCAAGAGCTGGCTCGACCTGCCGGCAGCGGGCCGCCGCGCCGCACCGGTACACGACGACGCGGCGCTGGCCGGCATCGCCGAGCGGGTGCGCCGGTCAGTAGCCTGACGGCGGGCGCGGGCCCGCGGGTAACACCAGCCGTGACACCCCGCCCTCGCCGTGGTGCACGGTGTGGGTGGCCCGCGCCAGCCGCGACCCGGAGATCTGCGGTTCCCCGGTGCCGAGGTTGCGCGCGAACCGCGGGTGCGATCCACCCGCCACCACCAGCCGGATCCGCGAACCCGCCGCGAAACGGTATGCGACGGCGTCCAATTCGAGCCGCAGCGTCCCGGACTGTTCGGTGCGCCGCAGGAAGGCGTCGCTGACGTTGCGGGACCGGCCCTTGGCGTCCACCTCGCTGAGCCGGACGAACACGTCGTTGTTGGGGTTGTCGCAGCTGTGCGCCAACTCCACCACCGGGGTTCCGACGACGTACAGATCGGCCGGCAGCGGGTCGCCGGTGAAGGTCGCCACGTCCGAGCGCCGGGCCAGCTTGGCATCGTCGCGGTAGCCGCCGTCCCGGGACAGCAGCCGGCCACCGACGGTCGGGGTCGGGTGGGCCGGGTGATAGGTGAATGCGGACGGTGGCGCGGTCGGCGCCGGAGCCGTATCCGTCAGCCCGCCGGCCGGCTGCAGGAACAGCTCGCGTTCGGGCATCTGCGGGGGCCATTCGGGCAGGTCGACCCAGCCGTGTCCGTTGATGTTGATCCGGACCGGGCTGCGGGTGGGGCCGGCCTGCCCGGCCAGATGAGTGCCCAGCCAGTCCAGCGATTCGGTGATCACCGTCGACGCGCCGCGCGTCATCAGCTGGGTGTGCGTCCACGGGCCGACGGTGAGCGCGACCGGCACGCCGCGGCGGTGCAACCGGGCGTACTGGTCGAGGGTCTGGTCGAGGAACAGATCCTGCCAGCCGCTGAGCAGCAGAATCGGTACGTCCACCCGCTCGAGCGCCTGGTCGAATCGCAGCAGCTCCCAGAACGGGTCATCGCGTTCGGGGTGTTCCAACCAGGATTCGAACCACGGCGCACCGCTGCCGAGCAGCTCGCGGGCGGCCACCCCGACCGGTAAACCTTCGGCGGCGCGGGCCACCTCGGCGGGTGCCCGCAACTCGCGTTTGAGGGCGGCCAGCATGCCCGGTTCCTCCTGGCGGGCCACCATGGCGCTCCAGCCGAGGAAATCGTTGAGGGTGAACGATCCGGTGCCCCACGCCGATTCGCTGAAATCGTGCGGACCAACCGTGATGACCGCGGCCTTCATCTCCGGCGGCGGATCGGCCAGCAGCGCCCACTGGGTGAAGCCGAGATAGGACAGGCCCACGGTGGCGAACGCGCCGGTGAACCACGGCTGGTCCCGCAGCCAGGCGGCGGTGTCGGCGCCGTCGGCCAACTCGTGCACCATCGGCGTGAACTCGCCGCCCGAACCGAACGTGCCGCGCACGCTCTGCAGCACCACGTGGTAGCCGCGGGCCGCGTACACCTCGGCGAACAGGGCCGAGAACGGGAACCGGCGACCGTAGGGTCCGCGCACCAGCAGGGTGCCTGCGGGGGTGCCGGTCTCGGGTGCGTAGTGGTCGGCCACGAGTTCGACACCGTCGCGCATCGGAACTCGCACGCCGTGGTGCACCGTGAAGTCGTTGCGGTGTGGTGGGAGACCGAGCACACGGCTGACGGCCCTGCCCGTGGCTCTGCGGATTCGGGTCACCGCACCGAGGGTACCGATCGGCCTACCGCCGGACCGGAACTCAGAACTTGTAGTACGGCGCCAGTTCGTGGGCCCGTTGCATGTTGATCGCCAGGCAGTCCGGCCGGTCGGGGGAGTGGATCGGCGAGTAGAACAGCGACTGCTGGATGACGCCGTAGCTGGTCTTGAACGCGATCATGCAGGTGGTCCACCAGCGGTCGTTCCAGTCGGTGGGCTTCATGATCCAGTACTGCGCGGCGCGGTGACCGTCGACATCGAGTTCGACGGCGTCGGCCGGGATGGTCTGCTCATAGGTGCGCCACACGAACGCCTCGACCGCCATCTGGTAGTTCCCGGCGTCGTATTTGCAGCGCAGGCTGTCCTCGGGCGTCGGAGGGGTGTAGGCCAGGCCGATCCGCTGGATCGCGTCGAACGGGATGTCGCGACACGGATCGAAGGGCGACGGGTCAGTGGTTTCGATCACCGGCCATTTAATGGTCGTGGACACGTTGGTCATCGGCAGATCGGTGGCTTCCAGCCGGGGTGCGCCCGCGCCGGAACCACCCTCCGGCGCCGTATGCCACACCACTGCCACTGCCGCAACCAGCGCACACAGCGCCGAGAACAGGCGAAGCCTGGCGGCCATGAAACCCCCTCGCATGTCGATGACGATCGTTCCCCGGCTTGCCGGGAGTGTAGCGGTCGGCCCCCGCCGACTCGACCATAAACGAGAACATGTTCTAGTTGCCGGGCCGTCGGCCGGACGGCGCGCCGCTAGGCTGGTCGGTTGTGGTGGATCAAGAGTCGAGGGACCGACAGCCGATTTTGTGGGCGATCAGCGATCTGCACACCGGGCACACCGGCAACAAGCCGGTCACGGAGTCGCTGTATCCGGCCTCACCCGAGGACTGGCTGATCGTCGCGGGTGACGTCGGGGAGCGCACCGATGAGATCCGCTGGGCGCTCGACCTGCTGCGCAAGCGGTTCGCCAAGGTCATCTGGGTGCCGGGCAACCACGAACTGTGGACCACCAACAAGGACCCGATGCAGATCTTCGGCCGGGCCCGCTACGACTACCTGGTGGACATGTGCGACCAGATGGGTGTGATCACCCCGGAGCATCCGTTCCCGGTGTGGACCGAACAGGGCGGCCCGGCGACCATCGTGCCGATGTTCCTGCTCTACGACTACACATTCCTGCCGGAGGGCGCCTCGACCAAGGCCGAGGGGTTGGCCATCGCCAGGGACCGCAACATCGTCGGCACCGACGAGTTCCTGCTGTCGTGTGAGCCCTACGCCACCCGCGACGCCTGGTGCCGGGACCGGGTCAGCCACACCCGCAAGCGGCTCGAGGACCTCGACTGGATGACGCCCACCATCCTGGTCAACCATTTCCCGATGGTCCGCGAACCCTGTGAGGCGATGTTCTACCCAGAGTTCTCGCTGTGGTGCGGTACCACCGCGACGGCGGACTGGCACACCCGCTACAACGCGATCTGCTCGGTGTACGGGCATCTGCACATCCCGCGCACCACCTGGTACGACGACGTGCGGTTCGAGGAGGTGTCGGTCGGTTATCCGCGGGAGTGGCGCCGCCGCAAGCCCTACCGCTGGCTGCGCCAGATCCTGCCCGATCCCAGGTACGCGCCCGGCTACCTCAACGAGTTCGGCGGCCACTTCGAGATCACCCCCGAGATGCGCGAGGGCGCCAAGCAGATGCAGGACCGGATCAAGGCCCGCAGATCGTGACGGGAACCCTGCTCGGCCAGGTGCTGCCCGCCGCGGTCGCCTCGGCCGAACTCTACGACGACCCGCCGGGTCTGACGCCGCTACCCGAAGAGGAACCGCTGATCGCCCGCTCGGTGGCCAAGCGCCGCAACGAGTTCGTCACGGTGCGCCACTGCGCACGTCAGGCGCTCGAGGTGATCGGGGTCGGGCCGGTCCCGATCCTCAAGGGCGACAAAGGGGAACCGTGCTGGCCCGCAGGCGTGGTCGGGAGCCTGACCCACTGCACGGGATTCCGCGGTGCGGTGGTGGGCCGGACCGGTACGGTCCGCTCGATCGGTATCGACGCCGAACCCCACGATGTGCTGCCCGACGGGGTGCTCGGCGCAATCACCGTCCCCGCCGAACGCTCCGAGCTGACCGCGCGGCCCGGCGGGCTGCACTGGGATCGAATCCTGTTCTGCGCCAAGGAGGCCACCTACAAGGCGTGGTATCCGCTGACCCACCGTTGGCTGGGTTTCGAGGACGCCCACATCACGTTCGAGGTCGACGGGTCCGGCACCACGGGCAGTTTCCGGTCGCAGATCC
Organism: Mycobacterium sp. NPDC003449; assembly: GCF_053588415.1. NCBI lineage: Bacteria > Bacillati > Actinomycetota > Actinomycetes > Mycobacteriales > Mycobacteriaceae > Mycobacterium > Mycobacterium sp. NPDC003449. The sequence continues at coordinate 17,679 of NZ_JBSFPX010000086.1, read as the reverse complement.
TGATCGACCCGGCGGCCGAGCACGGCCCGCCGCTGACCGCACTGGACGGCCGCTGGTCGGTGCGCGACGGTCTGACCCTGACGGCGATCGTGCTGTGAGCCGGCCGGTTCCGGACCCGGGCCTGGTGATCGTCGACAAACCCTCCGGCATGACCAGCCACGACGTGGTGGGGCGCTGCCGGCGGCTGTTCGGCACCCGCAAGGTCGGGCACGCCGGCACGCTGGATCCGATGGCGACCGGAGTGCTGGTGATCGGCATCGAGCGGGCGACGAAGATCCTCGGCCTGCTCACCGCGACCGACAAGTCCTATGCCGCGACCATCCGGCTGGGCCGGACCACCTCGACCGAGGACGCCGAAGGTGAAGTGCTGCAAACGGTCTCGGCTGCCGCGGTGACCGAAGCCCAGATCGGGGCTGCGGTCGCGGACCTGCGCGGCGAGATCGCCCAGGTGCCGTCCGCGGTGAGCGCGATCAAGGTCGACGGCCGGCGGGCCTACCAGCTGGCCAGGGAAGGTCATACCGTCGAACTGGCCGCCCGTCCGGTACGCATCGACCGGTTCGACGTGCTCGCCGTCCGGCGGGTGGACGAGTTCGCCGATGTCGATGTCGAGGTCGACTGTTCCTCGGGTACCTACATCCGGGCGCTGGCCCGCGACGTCGGCGCGGCGCTGGGGGTCGGCGGGCACCTGACGGCGTTGCGGCGCACCAAGGTCGGCCGCTACGGACTGGATGAGGCCCGCACGCTCGACGATCTCGCCGACGCGGCACGGCTGAGCTATTCGCTCGACGAGGCCTGCCTGGTCGGGTTCGCCCGCCGCGACCTGACCGCGGCCGAAGCCGAGGACACCAGCCACGGCCGGGCGCTGGCACCCGCCGGGATCGACGGCGTGTACGCCGCGACCGCGCCCGACGGCCGCGTCATCGCGCTGCTGCGGGACGGCCCGTCGCGCACCAAGAACGTTGTGGTGCTGCGGCCCGCGACGCTGTAGCCGAACGTCAAAGCTGGCCGTGGCGGGGCGGTTTCGTGCCCGAGAGGGTGTAGCGGCCGATGTGGCGGATTTTCCACCGGGTCGGGTCGTGCAGCGTGTGGGTGCGGGCGTCGCGCCAGTGCCGGTCGAGGTTCGCCTTCGCCGACGCGCTGCGCGTCCCGCCCAGTTCGAACAGCGTGCCCGCCGCGTCCAGCGCGGCCCGCACCGCCGCCACCTTGGCGACGGCCACCGCGATCGACGCGGCGGCCGTGGACTCCTCGGTGAGATCGGCCGCCGCGGCGTCGACCGCACGGGCCGCGTCGCCGAGCAGCGACTGGGCGCCGCGCACCGTCACCGCGAGCTCCCCGGCCACCTGGACCAGCGTCGGATCCTCGGCCGCAGCGGACACCTCGGCCTCGAAATGTGGCCGGGCCCTGGCGACCTGGCGCACGCCCTCGTCGAGGGCGGCCGTGGCGATGCCCACGTCGATCGCGGAATGCAGCAGCTGCGCGCGGGCGCCGTACACCGTCGGCCGGGCGAAGATCGGCGTGAACCCCACCACATGCTCGGCGGGGACCGCCACGCCGTCCAGCGTGACCGTCCCGGACGCGGTGGTGCGCTGCCCCATACCGTCCCAGTCGTCGACCACCGTGAGCCCCTCGGCGTCGCGCGGGACGAACGCGACGGCTTTGGGGGTCGCGGCGGTCGGCACCGCGGCACCGTCAGGCAGCGATGCGCGCACGACCAGCCAGTCGGCGAACAACGCCCCCGTCGAGTAGAACTTGCGCCCGTCGAGCACATACCCACCGGAGCCGGTGGCGACCAACGTGGTGGTGTCGACGTCGATGGGATGCGGTCCGCGCTCGGACTGGGCGTTGGCCAGCAGCGCCCCGTCGAGCACCAAGCCGTAGAAGTACGCCCGCTGCGCGACGGTGCCCTGCAGCCGCAGCGCCTCAAGGAAGGTGAAATGCGAATGCGGGATCTGGCCGAGCGACGGGTCGCCGTGGGCGAGCAGGCGGAACACCTCGGCCAGGACGGTCGCCGGGACGTCGAGCCCACCGTGTTCGACGGGCACGGTCACGGCCAGCAGGCCCGACTCCTTGAGCGCCCGGACCTGGGTGAGCGGCAGTACCCGGTCGGCGTCGCGGGTGTTGGCCTCCTCGGCGAACTCCGCCGACAGCCGGGCCGCGGTCACCAGGGCCTGATCGGCCGAGGCGACCCGGGCGGCACCGGCCAGTTCGGTCATCGGGCCGCGCCGACGAAGGGGATCGACGCGGGTGCGGCGTCATCGGCCCCGTTGTCGAACAGGCCGCGGGCCCGCAGCAGCGGCACCACGCCCTCACCGAACCAGAACAGCTCCTCCAGGTGCGGATAGCCGGAGAAGATGAACTCGTCGATGCCGATCTCGGCGTATTCGGCGATCCGGTCGGCGACCTCGGTATGGCTGCCCACCAGCGCGGTCCCCGCGCCGCCACGGACCAGGCCGACACCGGCCCACAGGTTCGGTGCGATCTCCAGACTGCGTGCGTCACTCCAGGTTCCGTTCACCCGGTTGGCTTCGTGCAACGCCAGCATCCGCTTCTGGCCCTCGGACTGGCTGCGGGCCAGGCCGGCCTGGGCGGAGCGCACGGTGTCCTCGTCGAGGGCCGCCACCAGCCGGTCGGCCTGGGCCCACGCCTCCTCGGCGGTGTCGCGGGAGATGGTGTGCAGCCGGATCCCGAACCGCGGTTTGCGGCCCTGCTCCTCGGCGAGGGCCCGGATCCAGTCGATCTTCTTGCGCACCGCCTCGGGCGGCTCGCCCCAGGTCAGGTAGACGTCGGAATGCCGGGCCGCCACCGGGCCCGCGGCCGGTGAGCTGCCACCGAAGTACAACGGCGGCACCGGGTTCGGCGGCAACGCCAACGACGCCTCCTCGACGTCGATGTACTGGCCGCGGCGGGTGACTGTCTCCCCGGCCCACAGCCGCCGCACCACGTCGAGGAACTCGTCGCAGCGGGCGTAGCGGGCGTCCTTGTCGAGATGGTCGCCGAACGCGCGCTGTTCATGCGCCTCGCCGCCGACCACGACGTTGAGCAGGATCCGCCCCGGCGCATGGCGCGCGAAGGTGGCGGCCATCTGCGCTGACAGGGTCGGGCTGACCAGTCCGGGCCGGAACGCGACGAGGAAGGCCAGCGAGGTGGTTTCGCGGGCCAGCAGCGATGCGGTGATGAACGCGTCCTCGCACCAGGCGCCGGTCGGGATCAGGGCGCCGGTGAAGCCGAATCGCTCGGCCGCGCGCACGATCGAGGCCAGATAGTCGATGGAGGCCTCCCGGTCACCGCCGGCCGCCCCGGCCGGAGTGCCGTGGCCGCCCCCGACGATGAGCCGGCTGTCGCCGTACGTGGGCAGGAACCAGTGCAATGTGACAGTCACGAGGACGTCATCCTGGTCGGTGATCCGCCGCGGCGCACCGGTAAAAATCGTGGTGATCCCGACTGCCCGCGGGGGACGCTGAACGGTTGCGGTGTGGTGTCCTCAGTCTTCCGGTGCGGCGGCGTGGTCATCAAGGGGCGCGGCTGCGCCGGTATCCCGAGGGCTGACGTTGAGGAGGGTGAAATGCTCACCGTCGTCGGCCGTGAGGTGGACAACCTTGGTGGGCGCGGATTGACGCGGCCGCACTGCGGCCAGCTTCTGCACGACCCATTGGTTGATCGATACCCGCTGTTCGGCGGCCTCGATGGCGAGCTGGCGGTGCTGGGCCGGGCTGGTGCGCACTGACAGATTGCCGCTGTAGCGGCGCTCGGTGAGCGGAACGGGCGCGGTCTCGCTGGCCTGGGCCATATCGGTCAGGATGTCGTCCACGAGTCGCTCGGCACCGGAAATAGCCTCGGCGGCCGTCGGCGCCAGCCAGGATAGGCTCGGGAACTCGGCGACCAGACCGACGTACTCGTCGTCCTCCGGGGACCACTCGGCCCGGTAGGTGTAATGGTTGGGCATCAGCGGTTCTCCTTTCGACTCTCATTGATCTTGGCGATGGCATCCAACACCTGCTTGACCTGGTAGGCCTTGGCCTTGCCGTGGTCGTTCTGGATGTTCACGCGCGGATCGCCCTGCCACGGGGTGCGGAACACCGCGTGGCTGGTCTTGTGCTGGCGGGGTGCACCGAAGTAGTGCTCGCAGGCCTTGACCAGGTCGCTGAAGTCCACGTTGGCCGCCGACTCCCGCATCTTGGCCTCAATCTTGGCTACGCTCGCCATCTACCAATGCTAGCACCCGCGCTATCAGTTCAAAGGTGAATGATGGCATATCTGCTATCGTGCAATCATTTCGCTCCAATGTCCGGCCGGTGCCTTCGGCGCGCAGCGGCTCGACATCAGGCCACAGGTAGAGCGGGTGAGTGGCTTCCTAGCTCGCGACGACCCAGATGGCGTCGGCGGCGGGGCTGCCCAGGTCGACGGTGATCTCGGCTTCGGGGGTGCCGGCTTCTACGGCCACCGAGATCATCCCGGCGAAGTCGCGCCGGGCCAGCACCCGCAGCCGGGAGTCCAGACTGATCCCGACGCTGTCGAAGTACCGCAGCATCTCCGGGTCGGCATCCGAGATCCGGGCCACCGTCCCGGCGTCGCCGTCCTGGCAGGCCGACAGTTGGCGGGCCGGCGGGGTCGGAACCTTCCCGTCGGCGGCCGGGATCGGGTCGCCGTGCGGGTCACGGGTCGGGTACCCCAGTTTGGCGTCGATGCGGTCGAGCATCCGATCCGACACGGCGTGTTCGAGGATCTCGGCCTCGTCGTGCACCTCGTCCCAGCCGTAGCCGAGTTCGGAGACCAGGAAGGTCTCCATCAGCCGGTGCCTGCGGACCATGGCCAGCGCGGCCCGGCGGCCGGCCTCGGTCAGGGTGACGGCGCCGTATTTCTCGTGGTGGACCAGATCCTGGTCGGCGAGCTTGCGGATCGATTCGGAGGCCGTGGACGCCGACACGCCGATGCGCTCGGCCAGCAGTTTCGTGCTGACTTTCTCCCGCGACCATTCCTGGGCGGTCCAGATCACCTTCAGATAGTCCTGGGCAACCGTCGAGAGGTCGTGATGGTTACCGTCTGGACTCACAGTATGGAAGTTTAGGCAATCATCACCTGATCCGGGGAACTAGAGCAGACCGTGGCGCGGGCGGGTCGTAGGCTGGCTGCTGTGCAGCGCTGGCGTGGGCAGGACGAGATCCCCACGGACTGGGGCAGATGTGTCGTCACCATCGGGGTGTTCGACGGTGTTCACCGTGGACATGCCGAGCTGATCAGTCACGCGGTGAAGTCGGGCAGATCGCGCGGCGTACCCGTGGTGTTGATGACCTTCGATCCCCATCCGATGGAAGTGGTGTTCCCGGGTAGTCACCCGGCGCAGCTCACCACCCTGACCCGGCGGGCCGAACTGGTCGAGGAACTGGGCGTCGACGTGTTCCTGGTGATGCCGTTCACCTCCGACTTCATGAAACTCACGCCCGAGCGCTACATCCACGAGCTGCTGGTGGAGAACCTGCACGTGGTCGAGGTCGTGGTGGGGGAGAACTTCACCTTCGGAAAGAAGGCCGCGGGCAACGTCACCATGCTGCGCAGGGCCGGGGAACGGTTCGGCTTCGCCGTCGAGGGGATGGGCCTGGTCGCCGAGCACCACCGCGACGAGACGGTCACCTTCTCCTCGACCTACATCCGGTCGTGTGTCGACGCGGGCGACGTGGTCGCGGCCACCGAGGCGCTGGGCCGCCCGCACCGCGTCGAGGGGGTCGTGGTGCGCGGCGACGGTCGGGGCCGGGTGCTGGGCTTCCCGACCGCGAATGTGGCGCCGCCGATGTACTCGGCGATCCCGGCCGACGGGGTGTACGCGGCCTGGTTCACCGTGCTGGGGCACGGGCCGGTGATGGGCACCGTCATCCCGGGGGAGCGCTATCAGGCGGCGGTCTCGGTGGGCACCAATCCGACCTTCTCCGGCCGGACCCGCACGGTCGAGGCGTTCGTGCTCGACACCGACGCCGATCTGTACGGCCAGCACGTCGCCGTCGACTTCGTGTCCCGCATCCGGGGCCAGGAGAAATTCGACGCCGTCGACGACCTGGTGGTGGCGATGGAAGCCGACACCCAGCGGGCCCGCACGATCCTCGCCGCACCCCACGAATCCTGAATTCGCGGCTCGCCGGGGTGCTGCTAGACTTCCCGGCGGTCCGGTGCATGCTGCAGTCCGCGGTGGCTGTGCCGAGAATATGTTCGCGGGACTGAATTGATGGAGTTATTTCGTGGCGCTTACCGCCGAGCAGAAAAAAGAAATCCTGGGTTCCTACGGTCTGCACGAGACCGACACCGGTTCCCCCGAGGCACAGGTCGCCCTGCTGACCAAGCGGATCATCGACCTGACCGAGCACCTCAAACTGCACAAGCACGACCACCACTCGCGCCGTGGGCTGCTGCTGCTGGTCGGCCGTCGCCGCCGGTTGCTGAAGTACGTCGCCCAGGTCGACGTCGAGCGTTACCGCTCGCTGATCGAGCGCCTCGGTCTGCGTCGCTGACCCGGTATTGACAGCGGCCCGATCGCCCCTCGGTGAACCCCGGAGGTCTGGCAATCGGGCCGTTGCTGCCGTGTAACATGAGGTCGTTCGATCGCCGAAGTGTGCTCGTCACGAGCCCGCACGAGCCGGTCGAACACGAGGTGAGGCACCCGCGATCCGCGGGCGCCGCTCCTGCGAGTCACGTCAAGCCTCGCCCGGTCGGGCGGTCTTCGGTAGTGGCTGCCGGGAAGCCCAGTTTGGGTGCGTCCGGCCGCTTCGATCGACGGCCGTAGCCGCATCCGGGCCCGTGGCACATCTGGGCGGGACGACGCGAAACAGCTGAATGAGATCGAAAGAGGCCACCGGACTAAATGTCTGTAGTCGAACTTGAAGACGGCGTGTTCGAATCCACCGCCACCATCGACAACGGGAGCTTCGGCACCCGCACCATCCGTTTCGAGACCGGCCGCCTGGCCAAGCAGGCCGCCGGCTCGGTCGTCGCCTACCTCGACGACGAGACTATGCTGCTGTCGGCCACGACGGCCAGCAAGACGCCGAAGGATCACTTCGACTTCTTCCCGCTGACCATCGACGTCGAAGAGCGCATGTACGCCGCGGGCCGGATCCCCGGCTCGTTCTTCCGCCGCGAGGGTCGCCCCTCCACCGACGCGATCCTGACCTGCCGGCTGATCGACCGGCCGTTGCGCCCGACGTTCGTCTCGGGTCTGCGTAACGAGATCCAGGTCGTGGTCACCGTGCAGAGCCTTGACCCCAAGGACCTCTACGACGTGCTGGCGATCAACGCCGCGTCGGCGTCCACCCAGATCTCGGGTCTGCCCTTCTCCGGCCCTGTCGGCGGCGTGCGCGTCGCCCTCATTGACGGCCAGTGGGTCGCGTTCCCGACCGTCGAGCAGCTGGAGAACGCCGTGTTCGACATGGTCGTCGCGGGTCGCAAGACCGACGATGATGTCGCGATCATGATGGTCGAGGCCGAGGCCACCGACCGGGTCATCGAACTCGTCGCCGGTGGCGCGGGCGCCCCGACCGAGGCCGTGGTGGCCGAGGGTCTGGAGGCCGCCAAGCCGTTCATCGCCGCCCTGTGCGCCGCCCAGCAGGAGCTGTTCGAGGCGGCGGGCAAGGAAACCGCCGACTACCCGGTGTTCCCGGATTACGCCGCCGACGCCTACGACGCGGTGGCCTCGGTGGCCACCGACGCCCTGTCGGAGGCGCTGACCATCGCGGGCAAGGAAGAGCGCAACGACCGCACCGACGAGATCAAGGTCGAGGTGCTCGAGCGGCTGGGCTCGCAGTTCGAGGGCCGCGAGAAGGAGCTCGGCGCCGCATACCGGTCGCTGACCAAAAAGCTGGTGCGCCAGCGCATCCTGACCGACCACTTCCGCATCGACGGCCGTGGCATCACCGATATCCGGGCGCTGTCCGCCGAGGTCGCCGTGGTGCCGAGGGCGCACGGCAGCGCGCTGTTCGAGCGTGGCGAGACCCAGATCCTGGGTGTCACGACGCTGGACATGATCAAGATGGCCCAGCAGATCGACTCGCTGGGGCCCGAGACCAGCAAGCGCTACATGCACCACTACAACTTCCCGCCGTTCTCGACCGGTGAGACCGGCCGCGTCGGCTCACCCAAGCGCCGCGAGATCGGCCACGGCGCGCTGGCCGAGCGCGCCCTGGTTCCGGTGCTGCCGAGCGTCGAGGAGTTCCCGTACGCCATCCGCCAGGTGTCGGAGGCATTGGGCTCCAACGGTTCGACGTCGATGGGTTCGGTGTGCGCGTCGACGCTGGCCCTGCTGAACGCCGGTGTCCCGCTCAAGGCGCCGGTGGCCGGTATCGCGATGGGCCTGGTGTCCGACGACGTAGAAAATGAAGCCGGGGAGTCCGAACGTCGTTTTGTCGCGCTGACCGACATCCTCGGTGCCGAGGACGCGTTCGGCGATATGGACTTCAAGGTCGCTGGCACCAAGGACTTCGTCACCGCGCTGCAGCTCGACACCAAGCTGGACGGCATCCCGTCCAAGGTGCTGGCCGGTGCGCTGTCGCAGGCCAAGGATGCCCGGCTGACCATCCTCGACGTGATGGCCGAGGCGATCGACAGCCCCGACGAGATGAGCCCGTACGCACCGCGGATCACCACGATCAAGGTTCCGGTCGACAAGATCGGCGAGGTCATCGGGCCCAAGGGCAAGATGATCAACTCGATCACCGAGGAGACCGGCGCGCAGATCTCGATCGAGGACGACGGCACGGTGTTCGTGGGTGCCGCCGACGGGCTTTCGGCGCAGGCCGCGATCGACAAGATCAACGCGATCGCCAACCCGCAGCTGCCCAAGATCGGCGAGCGGTTCCTCGGCACGGTGGTCAAGACCACCGACTTCGGTGCCTTCGTATCGCTGCTGCCGGGTCGCGACGGCCTGGTCCACATCAGCAAGCTGGGCCGCGGCAAGCGCATCGCCAAGGTCGAGGACGTGGTGAAGGTCGGTGACAAGCTCCGGGTGGAGATCGCCGATATCGACAACCGCGGCAAGATCTCGCTGGTGCTGGTCGACGAGGAGTCGGCGGAGCAGGCCGCAGGCGACAAGGCCACCGACGCCGGCGCGGCTGCCGACGCGCCAGCCGCCGATGCTGCGCCCGCCGAAGCCTGATAACGGGGTAACGCCGGATACATCGCAGGTCCGGCGGACCACCCTGCCCGGCGGCCTGCGGGTCGTCACCGAGTACGTCCCGTCCGTGCATTCGGCATCGGTCGGGGTCTGGGTCGGAGTCGGTTCCCGCGACGAGGGGAGAAGCGTCGCGGGGGCCGCCCACTTCCTGGAGCACCTGCTGTTCAAGGCCACCCCGACCCGCAGTGCTGCGGACATCGCCCGGTCGGTCGACGCCATCGGCGGTGAGCTGAACGCGTTCACTGCGCGCGAGCACACCTGCTATTACGCGCATGTGCTGGACACCGATCTGGAACTCGCGGTCGACCTGGTGGCCGATGTGGTGCTGCGCGGCCGTTGTGCCGCAGAGGATGTCGAGGTGGAACGCGACGTCGTGCTCGAGGAGATCGCGATGCGCGACGACGATCCCGAGGACACCCTCGGCGATGTGTTCCTGTCGGCCATGTTCGGCGATCACCCGGTCGGACGGCCGGTGATCGGCAGCGTCGAGTCGATCTCGGCGATGACGCGTGCGCAACTGCATTCCTTTCACGTCCGCCGCTACACCCCCGAGCGCATGGTGCTGGCGGTCGCGGGCAACGTCGACCACGACGAGGTCGTCGCACTGGCGCGGCAGTACTTCGGTCCCCGGCTGATCGACGGCCGCGCGACGGTGCCACCGCGCAAGGGTGCGGGCCGGGTGGCGGGCCGGCCGTCGCTGCTCGTGGTGGACCGTGACGGTGAGCAGACCCACGTATCGCTCGGGGTACGCACCCCCGGCAGACGCTGGAAGCATCGGTGGGCGTTGTCGGTGCTCAACACCGCGCTCGGCGGCGGCCTCAGTTCGAGGCTGTTCCAGCAGATTCGCGAGGAGCGGGGTCTGGCCTATTCGGTGTACTCGACGGTGGACACCTTCGCCGACAGCGGTGCATTGTCGATCTACGCCGGATGCCTGCCGGAGCGGTTCGACGAGGTGGTCCGGGTGACCACCGATGTGCTGGAGCAGGTGGCGCGGGACGGCCTCACCGAGGACGAATGCCGGATCGCCAAGGGTTCACTGCGCGGTGGGCTGGTGCTCGGCCTTGAGGACTCCGCATCGCGAATGCACCGGATCGGCCGCAGCGAACTGAACTACGGTGAGCACCGCAGCATCGAACACACCTTGGAGCTGATCGATGCGGTCACGCTCGACGAGGTGAACGCGGTGGCGCAGCAGTTGCTCACCCGGGAGTACGGTGCCGCGGTACTCGGTCCGCAACAGGCGAGAACGTCGCTACCGCAGCGGCTTCGGGCGATCGCCGGCTGAGCCCACCCGCACCGTTACGCTGGACCCGATGACTGCAATCTCACGGCGAAGCGTACTGATCGGATCTCTGGCGGCTTTCGCGGCCGTCGGCGTGACCCGGGGGAGCGCGTCGGCAGCCCCGCTCGACGACACGATCGCCGAACTGGAACGGCGCCACAACGCGCTGATCGGTATCTATGCGGCCAATCTGGACTCGGACCGTTCGGTGGCCCACCGGCCCGACGAGATGTTCGCGATGTGTTCGACCTTCAAAGGCTATGCGGCGGGCCGGGTGCTGCAGCAGGTCGGGCGTGGCCAACTCGCGCTGGACAACCGGGTGCTGGTCGAGGGCATCGTCGCCAACTCCCCGGTCACCGAACCGCGGTCCGGCAGCGAGATGACACTGGCCGAACTGTGCCAGGCCGCGCTGCAACAGAGCGACAACACCGCGGGCAACCTGCTGTTGAAGACCATCGGCGGGCCGCCGGGCATCACGGCGTTCGCCCGCAGCATCGGTGACGAGCGCACCCGCCTGGACCGCTGGGAGACCGAGCTGAACTCGGCGATCCCGGGGGATCCGCGCGACACCAGCACCCCCGCGGCCTTGGCGGGCGGATTCCGGGCGATGCTGGCCGGCGATGCGCTGAGCCCGCCGCAGCGCACGCAACTGCAGGACTGGATGAAGGCCAACCAGACGTCGAGCATGCGGGCCGGGCTCCCGGCCGGCTGGACCACCGCCGACAAGACCGGCAGCGGGGATTACGGCAGCACCAACGACATCGGCATCGCCTACGGCCCCGAAGGGCAACGGCTGCTGCTGGCGATGATGACGCGGTCGCAGGCCGACGACCCGGAGGCCGAGAATCTGCGACCGCTCATCGGTGAGCTGACGGCGGCGGTGCTGCCGTCGCTGCTCTGACCGGACCGGCTCGGGCTACTCGCCGTGCTGGTTGTCGAACCCGGCGTCCCCGGTGCCTGAGTTCTGAATCGCGATCTGGCGGGCACCGGAGGCGTTCTGCGACAGCGGAACCCGCACGGTGAGGATGCCGCGCTCGTAGCCGGCGGTGATCGCCTCCTCGTCGGCCCCGGCCGGCAGCGTCACGGTGCGCAGAAACGAACCGTAGGAGAACTCGGAACGCGAGTTCGCCTCGGTGCGCTCGGAACGCTCGGCCTTGACGGTCAGCCGGCCGTCGGTCACGGTGATGTGCACGTCGGTGGCCGGATCGATGCCGGGAATCTCGGCCCGCAGCTCGTAGTGCTCATCGGTGACCTCGTCCTCGATCCGCATGAGGTTGCGCTCGAAGATGGGCCGCAGGCTGGCGAACGGGGTGATCCCGGCGAAGAACTCGGAGAGCTCCGGCAGGAACGGGCGGGGCTGATGCGCGACGGGAAGGTTAACCACGGGTGACTCCTCGGATCCTGGAAGGCGACAAAAGACGATGTGACGCTTGCTCTTTCGATCCAAGCATCGCTTTCGAGCCGTCGGCCGAATGCGCGGTGAACACCTTGAGTACGTGGGCTGCTACACCAGCCGCAGGGTGTCGTCGCGGTGCAGGACGAAGAAGTACGGTTTACCGGAACCGCGCAGGTCCATCGCGCCGATCACCGCACCGTCGGTCAACCGGCGGAACACGTCGTTGATCGGCAACTGGTCGTAGATCATCGTCGCGGTGTCGACACCGCGGTATCGGGTGGTGCGCAGCCTGGCCTTGGCGGAGCGGGTCTGCAGCACCGGCCGCAGCGTGGTGATCGGGCCGGCCATCGACCGGTTCTTCAGCAGCGGCACTTTCGACGAGATTCCGAGCCCGCCGAACGCCAGCACGGGGCTGAGCGCCCACAGTGCGGTGCCGTCGCCGGTGGGGAACAGCAGCGGGTGCACGGTCTCGGAGTCGGAGAACTGCTTGCCCCACCAGCCACTGGCCGCGAGCATCCCGTCCAGCGGATGACCGGTCGGCAGTTCGGCGCCGTGCCAGGTGCCGATCATGAACTCCGGCTCGACGGCTTCGGCGGCGTCGAACACGGCCAGGGCGTCGTCGGTGGTTGCGGGGACCTCGATGTCCGGCCCGGCGAACAGTTCCTGGAGAAGCATGCGCCCCACCATACTTGACACCTGTCAAGTATGGTGGGGGCGGCGGTTGGAAGTTTAGGCCAGCAGGCCGGCCGGATCGGTGAACGGCAGCTCGAGATCGCGCGCAACCTGCTCGGACAGCAACGCGCCTTCGTGCGTGGACAGCCCCTTGGCCAGCGCAGCATCGGCTGCGCAGGCGGCCTGCCAGCCTTTGTCGGCCAGCTTGAGCACGTAGGGCATGGTGGCGTTGGTCAGGGCGAAGGTCGACGTCCGCGGCACCGCGCCGGGCATGTTGGCGACGCAGTAGAAGACCGTGTCGTGGACGCTGAACGTCGGGTCGTCGTGGGTGGTGGGCCGGGAATCCTCGAAACACCCGCCCTGGTCGATCGCGATATCGACCAGGACCGCCCCCGGCTTCATGTGGGCCACAGTCGAATTGGTGATCAGCTTGGGCGCCTTGGCACCCGGGACCAGCACGGCGCCGATCACCAGGTCGGCGCGCTTGACGGCTTCCTCGAGCTCAAGGCTCGACGAATATCTGGTCTCGATGCCGCCGTTGTTCTCGTTGTCGATCTTGCGCAGCGTGTTGATGTTGAGGTCGAACACCGTGACGTGGGCACCCATACCCTTGGCGATACGGGCGGCGTTGTAGCCGGCGACGCCACCGCCGACCACGACGACCTCGGCCGGCGCGACCCCGGGCACGCCGCCCATGAGCACGCCGCGGCCACCGTGGCTGCGCATCAGGTGATAGGCGCCGACCTGGGCCGAGAGCCGGCCCGCGACCTCGCTCATCGGGGCCAGTAGCGGTAATGCACCGTCGGCGGTCTGGACGGTTTCGTAGGCGATCGAGGTGGTCCCCGAGGCCAGCAGGGCGTCGGTGCACGGCCTGGAGGCGGCCAGGTGCAGATAGGTGAACAGGGTCTGGCCCTTGCGCATCCGCGCGTACTCGGCCTCGATCGGCTCCTTCACCTTGAGCAGCAGCTCGGCGTCGGCCCAGACCTGGTCGGCGGTGGTGACGATCTCGGCTCCCGCGGCCTTGAAGTCGTTGTCGGCGATGGCCGAACCGTTTCCGGCGCCGGCCTGGACGATCACATCGTGCCCACGCCGGGTCAGTTCGGTCACGCCCGCCGGGGTGATGGCCACGCGGTATTCGTTGTTCTTGATCTCGGTCGGGACACCGACGAGCATGATCGCTCCTTCAGGGGGTTGGCTGTTGCCATAAGTGTGAAGAAAATTCGATTACACGGCAATATTCGTGATGAAGATTCGTTATAGTGTCGGCGTGAATGAAGAATCAGCGAATTCGCCGATCAGATCCGGCGTCGCGCCGAAGAATGTTCGGCCCACCGACCTCGATGAGGTCGACCGGCGGATTCTGCTGGCGTTGCACGCCGATGCCCGGATCTCCAACAGCGCCCTGGCCGACGCCGTCGGCATCGCCGCGTCGACGTGTCACGGGCGGGTGCGGCGCCTGCAGGACATCGGGGTGATCCGCGGCTTCTATACCGATATCAACCCGGCGGCGGTCGGACTCGGGCTGCAGGCGATGATCTCGGTCAGCCTGCAGTCGAATGCGCGCGGCAAGATCCGCAGCTTCATCTCCCAGATTCGCGAGCGGCCCCAGGTGATGGACGTCTACTTCCTGGCCGGCGGCGACGACTTCATCCTGCACGTGGCCGCGCGCGACACCGACGATCTGCGGGCCTTCGTGGTGGAGAACCTCAACGCCGACGCCGATGTGGCAGGCACCCAGACTTCGCTGATCTTCGAGCATCTGCGCGGCGCGTCGCCGCTGTGAGCGGCTATTGGGCGCCCAGCACCAGGCCGTCCCCGTTGTCACGGGACAGCCGCAGCTCGTCGGCGTCGATCGCCGTCTGAACCCGGCCGGTCAGAACCCGCAGCACGGACTGCTCGATCTCGCCGGTCTCGCCGGGGCAGGCCTTCCTGGTGGTGGCCAGCGGGCCGAACTCGATGATCGCCGGCGATCCGGAAATCGTTGCGCGACCGTTGATCTGGTTGCATCCGGTGGAACCCGTGACCGTGCCGTCGGCCAGGATCCGCAGCGTCGGCCCGGCCTGCTCCAAGGCCTGTGAGGTGGTCGCCGCCTGTGCCGAGATCAGGCTGGTCACCTTCCAGGTGGTGTCGGTCAGCGGGCGATCGGGTGAGACCACCTTCTTGTCCTTGAGGGTGACGGTCGTGGCGTCGGTCGCCAGCGTCAGATCATCCCCGTCGAGCGACCAGGTGGGGGCGTCGGCGAAGAACTGCGACATCCATGCGTCGGCCTCGCCGAGCGGAGGCGGACACGCCATCATCGTGCTGGCCAGCTGGGTGACGATGCGTCCACCGGACAGATCGGCCGTGCCGGACCCGTGATTGCAGCCCGCGAACGTGCTGATCTGCCCGCCGTCGAACGCCACGGTCAGCGGTCCGCCGCCGGGAATCTCGGTCCCGTCGACCTGTTCGGACACGAACGTGCGGCCGTTGAGGGAGGGTTCGTCGGCGGCGGCATCGTCGGAGCAGGCCGCAAGGGCGCCGAAGGCGGCGCCGACGGCAAGGAGGATCGGTGCGAGCCGCATAACCCACCGTAAGCCGTAGGTGGTGCCGAACCGGGGACCTCGCACTCTCGTGACACAAGCCTGGCCGTTCAACTGGCCATCCAGGAAGGGAAGACCGAGGAAGGGCACAACCATGAGGTCTCTCGTCATCGCCGCCACGGCCGGTGTTTTGGTATCGCTCGGGTGCGGCCCGGCCGGGGTCGCCGCGGCCGCACCGGCCGGCCCGGTGTCGCCGACGCAGGCCGTCGACGATCTGCGGCACAGGGTTACGACGTCGTCGTCAACAAGGTCGGCTCCGCCCCGCTCGACGCCTGCACGGTCAGGGCGATTCGGCCGGGGCAGAGGTTCGCGCGCACCGACTCCGGTGTGCCGGGCGCCATGGGCGACCTGCACACCACCGTCACCCCAAAGACGGTGTACGTCGATGTGACGTGCTGAGCACTACCCGGGCGCGTCGTCAGCGGTGTCGTCGGATTCGGCGAGGTAGCTCTGCGGATGGTGATATCCGTTCACCCGGTTTTGGCCGGTATCCAGTAGGCGCGGGGGAATCCATTCGCAGCGGCCGTGTTTGTTGATCCGGGTGGTCCACTTGCCGGGCCCGACCATGCGTTGGTGGGGCCCGCAGCCCAGCGCGAGGTCGTCGATGTCGGTGTTGCCGCCCGCGGCGAAGTCCTGTTGGGCGTGGTGGGCTTGGCAGCGATCTCCGGCCGCGCTGCACCCCGGTCGGGTGCAACCACGGTCGCGGGCGAACAGGACCAGCCGTTGGCCTGGGGTGGCGATCCGCTTGGTCCTGCCCAGGTGCAACGCGATGTTGGTGTGTTTGTCGAACACGGCCAGGTAGTGCCAGGCATGGGCGGCCAGCCGGACCAGGTCGGGGATCGGGAGTTTCGATCCGCCGCGGGTGACCGCCACCCCGGTGCCGGCCTCCAGCTCCTGCAGGGTGGTGGTGACGACGATGGACACCGGCAGCCCGTTGTGCTGGCCGAGTTTCCCCGCCATCAACGCATCCCGGTGTACCGCCACCAACGCGTCGTGGGTGCGCTGGGCCGGGGTGCGGGTGTCGTTGTCGATGGCTTGCTGGCTGGGAGTGCCGCTGATGCAAGGGTTTTCGTCGTCCGCGTTGCACTTGCCCGGTGCGGCCAGCTCGGCGTTGACGGCTTCCACAGTGGCCCGGCCCTCGGGGGTCAACCAGCCGGAGAAGCGGGACATGCCGTCGGGCTGTTGCGGGCCCAGGGTCATACCGCGTCGCCGCGCGCATCGGCCCTCGACGGGCTCGGGGCCGTCCTGATCGAGCAGATACAGGGCTTCGTCGATGACCTGACGCAGCGCATCGGGGGTGTCGGCGGCAGCGACTCCCACCAACTTCTCCTCGAGACGTTCCCGGTGCCCGTGGTCAACCCAGTCCGGGACCTTGTCGAAGAACTTCTGCATCTCCTTGATGTGATCGGGGGTAAGCCAGCCCCCGGCCTGGGCGGCCGCCGTCACCGCACGGCGGGGTGCCAACGCCTCGCCGGTGACCGCACGGCGGGGCCCGAAATCGATGGCGTCGCGGTACCGGCGCTGGGCTTCCTCCGCCGAAATGCGGAGCCGGATGCGCATCACCTCCGGCCAGGACTTCGCCCCGATCTTCGCCGGCGTCGTCTGCTCGGACAGGGCGGCGATGGCGCGGTGTTCGGCGACCGGGACCAGATTGCGGGCCTCCTGCGCCCCGGCGCACACGTCCAACAGTTCGGCCTCGGTCAGGCCCGGGAAGTCCAGCCCGCACAGGCTCTCGACCGCGTCACGTAACGCGATCAGCCGCTCGGCCACACCGGACTCCATGCACCGAACATTAGTTCGAGGGTCCGACAACTTTTTCCAGCCGATCTGGCGCCGCCGGGTGCCGCGGGCGACCTGCACACCACCGTGACCGCGAAGACGGTGTACGTCGACGTGGCGTGCTGACGGCTATCTGGGCACATCGTTTGCGGCATCGTCGGATTCGGTGAGGTAGTGCTGGGGATAACGGTTGATGTCGGCGGTCCATTTTTGGGGCCCACCATCCGCTGGACTGGATGGGTTGATCTGCCGCAAACGCTCTAAGTCGGCACTCGTGAATCCTGCGGTTGGTGCGCCACTCGCCGGAAATGCTGCGGTAGCCTCATTGTCGGCGGGGCAGCTTGTTGGGGGATTGGCATGGCAAACGAACTAGACGTGACTACGAGTGGTTTGCGGTCAGCTGCGGGAAATAGTGAAAGCATCGCGGCTGGGTTGTCGCAGCGGTGATCGCCGGGAGTGCTGGCGGCCATCCGAGTCTTGCCGGGCTGGGCGCCGTTGATGCTGCGATCAACTCCGTTCTCTTTCGCCAGTCTGACCGGGTGTTGCGGCAGGCTGGCGCATTGTCGGCGAGTGGCGGGCGCTATGACAGCACTGACAGCGACGCTGCCGGTGGCATCGCGGAGACGGTGTGAGTCCTGCCGCAGCGTCGTCGGTCGGGTTGCCCACCCGATCGGAAATCGACGAGTGGCCGACCGGCCGACTCTTGGAGCCTGTCAAGTTGTTTGTGTAAGTAGTTGTGCTGGTTGGGGTTAGAGGTAGGGGTTGATTCGTTCGGGGTAGGCCAGGGCGAGTTGGGCGAGGGCTTGTTTCCAGTTCGTGG